>JACPBO010000019.1 GCA_016180285.1 Candidatus Woesearchaeota archaeon | reverse complement strand
GCCAAAAAAGAAAAGATATTTTTTAATGCGGTTATTGTCCAGATTCTCCTTTTTGAGCCTCAGCAGCGTAAGTATGTTTACTATCTCTATTTCGCTTTCTATGAATTCCCTGAAAAGCTTTTCCTGCCTTGACAATCTTTTTGTAAATCTTAACAGCTCCTTGTAATAAGCATGGTCTAAAGCCGCTTCAATCGCAGCCAATGTATTCTCTTTTTTATAGTTTTCAAGAGCTTCTTTTAACACATCAAAAGGAACTGTGCCTGAATTTTTTAAAATATCCTCAATTGTTGCCAGCTTGGTTAAATTCATCAGTTGTTCATAGTCTAATGTTCCTATTGGAAAGAGCATGGATTTTATTTCTTCTTCAGATGCTCTGACATATTTGCCCCTTAAGATTGTTTTTATATTGAAAACATCATTTCGCTTCAGATAAGCGTTGATCAGCAGGTCCAGATTCTCAGGAGAGATTCTCCTTAATTTCGCAAATGTATTAACGAGATTCCTGTTTAATGCATGCTCCAGCAGGTCAGCTTCAGAATATTCTGCTGCCAGGGCGTTGATCTCTGCTTTATAATTCGTATCTTCAAGAAATCTTGTTATCTCGTCAAGCTTCATTTTCATCAGCTTGTGATATTCCTCTTTTTTCAGCAGAAGAGCCCTCATTACAACAACCCTTACATAAGTATAGGGGTAGCTGCCTAATCTGATTTTTCCTTCTCTTTCAGGCTCTTCGAATTTCATCAGGCTTTTCATTTTCATCCGAATAATATTTTTGCCGCTTCCTGCATTGAATGCTCTTTCACGTCTGAAAGCAGTGTTTCATAGCTGTAATCAACTCTTATTGTTCCGTCATTGTTCTCTGCCATCAGGCCGCCCAAAATATCCATGTCTTCGCATTTCAGGCCTTTCACATACTTCGCATCTTTGCTGCTGCAGAAAACCTTGCTGGCTTCTATCTCAGACTTTGCTTTTTTAAGCAGGTCTGCAATATGCTGCTCCCTCTTTCTGCTGTCTAGCTTGGACAAATTGCTTTTAACCGATTCGAATACGCTTTCCATAATCTCTTTTTTCCTGTCCAGGATCGCCCTCTTAGCTTCAGAATCAGCCATTGCATTTATTGTCTTTTCCATTACTTTAATCGCTGTTTTCCGGTCTTCATCAAGCTTTCTCTTATATGGCTCTAGTTTTTCTTCTGACTGCTTTGCTATTTTTTCTGCTTCCCTTTTCGCTTCAGAGACAACAGCATTTGCGCTTTTATCCGCATTGCTTATTATCTCCTGCTTCAGCTCTTCAAGGCCCATCTTGGATTTAGCCGCCTGCAAGGCCCAATATAAGTATTGCTATTACAAGGCCGAAGATAACTATTGTTTCAGGGATAACTGTAAGGATCAATCCTTTTCCAAACAGCTCCTCTTTCTCAGCCATTGCTCCGATTGCTGCTGTTCCTATTGCTTTCTCAGCCCATGCTGCTGCAAAAGCGCTGCAGCCAAGCGCAAACGCAGCGCTGATCGCCACTATCCCGACATTTCCTACATCTACCATTTTCTACCTCCGTGTTTATGTTATTTTGCTCCAAACGGCTTGAACGGCATTCCGCCGCCTTTATAAAATTTTGTAAAAAATTCAACATAATGCAGCCTCAATGCATGCAAAAATGATCCTAACAGCCCGACGCCGATATTTATTGCATGGCCGGCAACCAAAACTAAAATGCCTGCCAGTATTAAAAACCCTCCTGAATGGAAAAAGCCTTTTGCCAGGTCATTTACAACTATGGCCAATCCTACAGACGAAAGGCCGATTGCCATTAGCCTAAGATAGGACAGTATGTTTCCGAATATGCTCGGTATTTCAACTAAGCCTTTAGTTCCCTCTCCCAGGAAAAGCACAATAACAGCTATTGCCGCTAAAGCATAGCCTGCAAAAGGGCTGATGCTTATTATTTTTGCATAAGACAGGGCCAATAATGCAGCTCCTGCCTCCAAAAAAAACCATCCGAATTTTTCCATAAATGCCCTTTTAAAGCCATGCGCCTTCAGCTCGTTTATGAAGCCAATTATAAGCCCGACATTTACATGTATGACTCCGACTATTGCTGCAAATGCCATCAATGGAATCAGCTCATGCTCAGGATTTCTGCTGATCAGCCTCGGCAGATGCCAGCCAAATAATTCTTCTGCGCCGAAAAATTCTCCGAAAAGCGCCCCGAAAAATACAGTGGCCAAAGAAGCGAATATCAGTATGTTAAAAAACCCCTTTGCCTTCGGAAATTTCTTCTTCAGCAGCCAAAATACAATCAGTGTTGTCAGGCCATATCCCA
Source organism: Candidatus Woesearchaeota archaeon (assembly GCA_016180285.1). NCBI lineage: Archaea > Nanobdellati > Candidatus Woesearchaeota > Candidatus Woesearchaeota archaeon. Next base: position 20,210 of record JACPBO010000019.1, on the reverse strand, counting down.
TGTCGCCAAGCATGAAGCCAAACAATAACGGGAATGTAAGGAAAATAAAGAATGTGGGGTCGATCTCCTTATAGCTCGGCAGCGAGTAAAGGTCCATAAAAAACTCAAATGACCTTATGACTTTGGGATTTTTAAGCTTGACAGGAACTTTGTCGCCTTTTTCTATCGGCATTTGCTTTATGAAGATCTTGTTTTTTGTCTTACTGTTCAGCAGTTCAGCTGTTTTATTAAAATCTTTTTTAGGCAGCCACCCGCTTATCACAAAAGAGCTTTCAGTTGAGCCGAATTTGAGCGGCGCTTCTGCCTTTTCCAGCTCTTCTGACAAAAACCTTTCATGCAGAATTAACAAATCCTGATTTTGTTTCCTGATATCTGATATTTTTTTATTTATCTCTTTCTTTTTATTTTCCAGTATTGAAATCTGCTTTGCCAGCCTTCCGATATGCGCGCTTGGCTTTCCTTTAATCCCTGTTAGCCTTGAAATGTCTATGCTTCTGAATTCAAAGCCTTCCAGCAGCTTTGCAGCCTTATCCGAAAACGCTTTGTCTACAAAAAGGGCAATCAATGCGCCTTTGCCGAATTGCTTGTGCTGCAATCCGAATTTTGGCGTAACACTCGGAATGGATTTTTTAAAATTTTCAAACCCTTTTACATAACCTACAAAATACTTCAATGTCTCAAAAGAATAAAATGAATCAAGGCTGATATCAAGGCTCTTTATCTCTTCTAAAGATTTCAGCAAGCCGGACTTTTCATTGATTTCGCTGCTTATGCATTTTAACTCATTCAGGCAGGCTTCTAATTCAGAATCCAGCCTGAATACATGCCTCTCCAGCTCCTTTATTCCGAGCATTTCTCCCTTTTTCGCTGCCAGTTTCATGTCAATGCCAAGATATGAGCATATGGACCTTATCTTTACAAGAATCCTTGCAATATCGTTTGCCTTTTCCATAGGGGAGCAGATATCCAGATCCTCTATTTTTTTATGCTCGATTACATGGCACACCTTAAGCTCGTAGAGTGTTTTTATTGCCTTCTCCATCTCTGTTTTAGGGCCAAGTATAACTATCTTCGACATCTCTGTTGCTTTAAACATTTTTTATGCGTTCCTCAAATTTTTCCAATATGTAATTGGCTGCTTTCTGGATGTTCTTCCTGGCATTTTTTTCAAGAATTTCAGCATCTTTTTTTGCCTTTTCAACAATTGCCGCCCTTTCTTCCCCGAGCTCTTTTCTCTTCTTTTCGATCTCTGCCTTGTTTTTGCTTTCCAACTCCGCCTTTCTTCTGCTGAACAGCAAATCAGACTGCTGTATGGCTTCCTGTATGATCTTCTCCTTTTCCCTGTTCGCCCTTTCAGCTATGCCTTTTGCCTTCTGTTCGGCGTCTTTGATCTCCTTCAGTAGCTGTTCCATAACAATCTAATCTTGAAGTTTTTACAGTTATTTATAAATATTTATGTTTTTAAGCTGTTCTTTGCAGAAATCATAAAATCAATAAGATCGGGATAATGGAGCTATTGCCGGTTTCTTTAATTATTTCTTTGATCTTATCATAACGATCCATGTTGAGATAGTATTTCCAGCCATGCTCTTAAGCTTTATATATAAGCACACATTATTCATAAATCATGAAAGAAAAATCCATATTTTTGGAAAAAGAAGGATATACGCCCAAGAATAAAGTGCTTGATTTTTTAATAGTTGCGCAGGACTTTGATTATTCGCTTAAAGAGATTGCCAAATATGCTGATATTAGCTACCCTTGCATGAAGCAGCTAAAAAAAGAGCTGGTCAAGGGCAGATGGATAGTTCTCACAAGGAAAGTTGGAAAAGCGCAGATGTATAAGCTAAATTTAAGAAGCAAAAAAGTCCAGAAATTCATTGAGTTTTTCTGGTCTGTTGTCAGCGAAGAAGTTGAGAATAATTTAGGGATCAAAGAAGAAAAAAGCGAAGTTTCCCATCATTCGCATTCAGCATCATCACTTGGATCAGTGGCGGTGAGCGCGAAGAGTGTTTAGAAAAGTTTAAATAAAAAGCTACATTCAAAAAATACAAAAGTCCAAGTTAGTATGAATTTCACAAACAATGAGTGATATTAATGAGCGAACAAGATAAAAGGGAATGCCCCGAGTGCGGTGGTAGAGATCTAAAAAGAAAACATGCGGGAAGTTCATTTCTTGGTTCAATACCAATAGTTAATTTGGTTGTTGGTGAAGATTATTACTATTATGTTTGCCAAGATTGTGGTTGGAAAAGCAAAACTTTTTGAAAAAATAAAATGTGAGGTAAAAATGGCTAAATTTGAAGGTTCAGCAAAAATATCGAAGAAAGAAGGCGATACTTCCATTAATGTCAGTTTAGGTAAAAAAGGATTTTTTGAGAAGATAGCAGAAAACATGTCTAAGAGAATGGTGGCAAAAAGAGAAGAAAATCAAAAAATTTGTAAAAATTGCGGTGTGTTTATGGATAAACCTTTTGCTTTATGTGCTTGGGATGCTCAAAGATTGATGTATGATTGGCAAAAAACCCACCTATGTAAAGATTGTGCTAAAAAATGCAGAAAATGTGGCAAATATTTCTGCTTAGAACATTTAAAGAAACATAAATGCATTTAAAATAAATAGTTTAAAAAATGATAAATAATGTCAAGTTAGTATTTTCAGATGAATCAGGAAATCTTGAAAAAGATGATTATTATGTGCGAGTGGGTTTGATACTTGATGCACTCAAATATGCAGATTTCACTGAAAAGTTTAATGAATTAAAAAACAAATTCAAAATTCCTTTGGATAAGGAATTTAAATACTCTTATTTGTGGTTCTTACATAAAAAAGCAAATATTTCTAAAGATAAGGTGTATTCTTTTTTTAAAAATAGAAAATATAAAGTAAAAACATTAAAAACATTCATAAAAAAGAGTGTACTTCTATTAAATTCTTTCAACCCAATGATTGTTTTGATTTTTACTTATGTTTATTCTAAACCGCCCAAAGAACAAGTAAAAATTGAATCTGATTTTTTACGTGCACTGATGCTAAGACTAGAATCTGAACTTTCTGAGACACACTCTTTAGGTATTATATTCTATGACGAATTAAGCAAACAAAATATCCTTTTATCCGCATATAACTACCTATTTGAAAATGATCAGTTACCAATTCTTGGATATAATCATATAAAGGACTCTTTATCGTTTGATGTTTCTACGTATTCTTCAGGAATACAATTGGCAGATTACATAGCAGGAATTACTCGTGGTTGTTTAAAAAAATATCATTTTTCAAAAAACTTGTTTAAAAAAGTCATTTCAAAATGGGTAAGAAGAAAGAGCGGGTATACTGTTATGCAAACAGGTTTTGTTCCTTTTTATTTTGGTGAGATAAAAGATAAAAAGATAAAAAAAGAAATTTCAAAAAAATTAATGAACTTAGAGAGATTGTTTAAAGACTGATCCCTCTTTCTCAATCCCGTGCTGAAGCTGAACACATTGCCCACAATAAACAAAAGCTTTATATACTAATGGTGTATAGTCATACACTAAAGGTGGATAAAATGCTGACTGATAAGGAAAAGCTCGTTTTAAGGCTGCTGATGGCAGCTTTTAATAAAGATCATTCTATAAACCAGATAGCAAGGGAATGCAATTTAGCTCCGAATGGCGCATTAAAGATATTGAGAAAATTTGAAAAAGAAGGCATTTTAAAAGTTAAGAATATTGCCAACATCAAATCTTACAGGATAAATTTTGAGAATGAAAAGGCTTCTGCAATATTAGAATTAGCTTTGATGCCGAAATTGGAGGGAAGGGTAATGTACAGGCTGGAGGATTTTAAGGAATTAAAAAACACAGTAAAATCCTGCATCTTGTTCGGATCATATACAACTCTGAAAAATGAGCCAAATGACATGGATGTTTTATTCATTTTAGGCAAAAACAATTACAGAAAATACAAAGAAAAATTATCTGAGCTTAAAGATGTGGTTCCTGTTAAGATCCATGATGTTGTGCAGACTCAGGAGGATTTAAAGAAGAACATAATCAATCAAGACAAGGTCATTCTGGAAATCTTAAGAACAGGAATTGTGCTCTGGGGGCATAAAACAATAGTTGAGGTGATAAAAGATGCCAGCCAAAGACAAGTTGAATGAATGCTTTAAAGAAGGCCAAAAAGGCGAGCGGCACAAGGGCTTAAAAGCAATTGAACTCAGCGAAGAAAGGATGAAAGGCCATTTGAACAAGGCAATGCATAATTTTAAGGCTATGATTTCTCTCCAGAAAACCGGATTTTCAGATTGGTCAGCTTCAGCATCCTTTTATTGCTTATATCATGGTTTGCTGGCTTTGCTTGCTAAAGAAGGCTATGAATCGAGAAACCAGAGCTGCACATTTGCGTTAATTGAGGATATGATTGAAAGAGGGGCAATCTCTTTGGCTAAAGAAGATCTAAAAGAGATATTTGACGCTGATGTCACGCAAGACCTAGAGCACAGCAATAAGATTTTGGATATTAGGGAGAATATGCAGTATTCAATTAAAACTGCTTTGGAGCAGGAAGAATTCTTAGAGCTTAAGGAAAGAACCAAAAGGCTGTTTGACAAGATAAGAAGGAATATTGAAGGCTCTTAATCTTCTCTTTCCCCCAATCCCGTGCTGAAGCTGAACACATTGCTCGCAGCGATCGCTATTCTGAAGAACTCATTCCAGCTTCTGATCCTCAGCAATGTCTTTAGTATATAGCTCGGCCTGAAATAGAATGATCTGTATGCCTTTTTGATATAGTTCTCAAGCTCATTCCCTTTTAAGCTTGTAAAGTATTGGTTGAAGAATCCGCTTGTGTGCACCTTGCTGAGATCGCAGTAACTGCCGTCTTTAATCTCAGGATGTTTTTTGGCAACTTCAATGAACAGCTCAGTTCCGGCATAAGGCGTGCAGACTCCGAAAGTAACAGTTGTCGGAGCTATTTCCCTGACAAACTTCATTGTTGTTTCTATTGTTTTCTTAGTATCGCCAGGGCAGCCAAGCATCATATGCGCATGCGTGTCAATTCCGACTTCATGCGTCCATTTGAAATTCTTCCTCGTCATTTCTGCGTTAATCCCTTTTTTGATATTGTTCAGTATCTCCTGCACTCCGGATTCAACTCCGAACTTGATCATATGGCACCCTGCTTTTTTCATAAGAATCATCATATCTTTGTCAATCAGCCCGACACGGGCATTTGCTATCCATGTAATGTCCATTTTTCTTTTTATCATTTCCTTGCATATTACTTCATTCCTTTTTTTGAAAGCAGTGAATGTTTCGTCTCTCAGCCATACTTCTTTGTATCCCAGCTTCTGGATTTCCTCAAATTCTTCAATAACTTTGTCAGCGCTTCTGCACCTTACTTTAGGCCCGTAAAAATTCGGCACAGTGCAGAATGTGCATTTTCCCGGGCACCCCCTTGAACTTGTCATTGTTGTATAAGGCACTCTTTTGACAATCGGATTAAAATAATCAATGCCTTTTGGCAATAGTGTTCTGTCAGGGATTGGCAATTCATCAAGATTTTCAATATAAGGATATAGTTCATTCAGAATTTTTTTCTTGCCTTCCCTGTAGCCAATTCCCCTGACTTTCTTCCATTTATCGCCCTTGGCAAGCGCATTCACAACATCTCTTATGATGAAATCAGGCTCTCTTCTTACAATTATGTCAATTGCAGTATTTGTTAATGCATACTGCGGCATAAAAGTCGGATGAGAGCCGAACATGATCGTTACAATGTTTTTATTTGCCTTTTTCAATTCAGCAAGAACTCCGCAGTCTTCATTAAAGCTCATTGTTGAAGTTGAAATTACAGCAGCATCGCAGTCTTTTGCAATATTTTTAACTTCTTGAATCGGCTTCTGCTCAGCCAATGCGTCAAGAAAAACAACATCATGGCCTTCATTCTTCAGGATAGTGGCAATGTAAAGCAGGCTCAAAGGCGGAGCCTGCGCTCCTCCGATCCTCTTGCCCTTGCACCAGCAGCCGTAAATCAGATCCCTGACTACATTTTTCGTGAATCTGCTTCCTGGGTTTAATACAAGAACTTTCATTTTTTAGGGTTTCACTCCAATTTTTTCTTTATCTTGTACTCTTCTCTGCTTGAGCTTGAGATCAGCTCTCCTATAAAGCCGAGAGAAATAAACTGCACTGCAAGCACTATCAGCAGCACAGACAGCATCAATAGAGGCCTGTCCATTGAAACAATATTAACATACCTGTCCCGCAAGACTTTTATTGCTGCAATTAATCCCAACAAGCCAAGCAAAATTCCAACTGTTCCGAACAAGTGCATCGGCTTTTTCTTATAGCCTGTTAAAAATTTAACAGTTATCAGGTCGTAAAATCCTTTGAACAATCTGCTCACCCCGTATTTGCTTTTTCCGTATTTTCTGGCATGATGCCGTACAGCTATCTCGCCTACTTTGTAGCCATTCCAGTAAACCAAGGCAGGAATATAGCGGTGTAATTCGCCGTATATATTTAATGTTTTCGCAGCCTTTGCCTTATATGCCTTAAAGCCGCAGTTAAAGTCATGTATTTTAACTCCTGTAACCGCAGCTGCCAAAGCATTGAAGAGCTTTGAAAAAAGCCTTTTTCCAAAAGGATCCTGCCTTTTTTGCTTCCAGCCTGAAACAAGGCCATAGCCCTTTTCCAGTTCAGAAACAAATCTTGGAATTTCAACTGGGTCGTCTTGCAGATCGCCGTCCATTGTTATAATTATGTCGCCTTCAGCCTCTTCAAAGCCTGCAGACAATGCAGCTGCTTTTCCGTAATTCTTCTGAAACTGCACAGCTTTTACTTTTTTATCTTTTTTATTGAGATCATTCAGATAAAAAAATGTCCTGTCTCTGCTGCCATCATCAACGAATATTATCTCATGCTCGTTTTTCATTGTATTCAAAACAGCTTTAAGGCTGTTGTAAAACAAAAGAACATTCTTTTCCTCGTTATACAAAGGGACAACAACAGATATTTTATCCATTTTTATACCACTCAACAAGTTTTTTAATGCCCTCCTCTATTTTGACCTTTGGCCTATAGCCAAGCAGCCTTTTCGCTTTCGATACGTCCGCATATGTGATCGGAACATCTCCTTTCTGCTCAGGCATGAATTTTATTTTTGCTTTTTTTCCGGTATTCTTTTCTATTAAGCTTATTAAATATTTTAATTCAACAGGGTTTGAATCTCCAAGATTAATCACTTCAAACTTAAGCTCTTTTTCAATAGCAGCTGCAACGCCATCAATAATATCGCTTACAAAGGTATAATCCCTTTTTGAGCTGCCGTCTCCATATACCTCTATTTCTTTATCCTTCATTATAAGGTTTGTGAATTTATAAGGCGCCATATCCTGCCTTCCGCGGGGCCCGTAAACAGTGAAGAATCTCAGGCAGGCAATATTCAGCCCATAAAGCCTGCTGTACAAAGCGCACAGCTGCTCCCCTGCCATCTTTGTTATTGCATAAGGGCTTAATGGGTTGCTGACGGGGTCATCTTCGGAAAAAGGCATCTTTTCATTACTGCCATAAACACTCGAGCTTGATGCAAATACAAACTTTTTAACATTAAATTCCCTGGCAAGTTCCAGCATCACAAGCGTTCCATTAACATTGACATCAATATATAAGAGGGGATTTTCCATTGAAGGCCTTACGCCAGCGCGCGCAGCAAGATGGACAATAATATTTATCTTATTTTTTTCAAATATTTTTTTAATTTCGGCCTTATTTCTTATATCTGCTTTATAAATTTTAAATTTTTTATTTTTAGCGCAATCTTCAATGTTTTTCTTTTTCCTTTCAGGATCATAGAAGTCATTGAAATCATCAGCTGCTATAACTTCCTTGCCGTCTTTCAGAAGCCTCTCGCACAAATGGCTGCCGATAAACCCAGCTCCGCCTGTAATAAAAATTGCCATTTTATAATTATGGTGAAGCACTTATTGTGCTGTTTGCATTCATGTTATTCGTTCTGCCTTCCCAATTTACTTTCCACACAATCATCCTGCCGCCTGTTATGCTTCTTTTATCGCTGAACAGGTCAAAATGCTTTGTGCCTTTTCCTTCCAGGAAATAAAGCTTTGTAAAAATGCTTGATGTTAATTCGATATTGCTCATGACTGTACTGTAAGAATCTCCTGATTTTACCAAAACAACGCCGTAAGGAATTGTATTTTCATCATAGCTTCTTTCAATATAATTCCCGCTTTTATCAATGTAGCCGAATTTAGCCGGTTTTTTAATTCCATCATTTGTTAAAATGCTTGGCTCGTAATTATTTGTCAAATTGATTAAAATGCCGTTGTCGCAGCTTATAGTTTCATTCTTAACAACAGAGCAGCCGCTTGAGCCGGCATAGCTCGGCCATGGAGCAATCCATGTGTTTGCAGCAGATTCATCCTTCAATGAAAGAATTTCATAATAAATCTGCTCCGCCCTTTCCTTCGTCAAATTGAAATCCTTCTGCTCAGCCAAATATTTTACAGCATCTTCCTTGCTCTTTCCCCTTGCATTAATCCACATCTCAGCCCTTATGAAATCCCAGCTTCCAAAATGCGCCCACACTCCTGATTTTCCGATCATATCATCAGATGTTATGAAATAATCCTCTGGAGGGCTGCAATGCGTGCTTTTCAGAACATCATCCGATTCATCATTGTTGAAATTATAATTGTTCATCAGATATGTTTTTGCCCCGTCTTTTTTCATCATTATTATCTTGTAAACAACATCAACTGAAACAGACGTGTCGCTCAGCTTTTTGTCTATTTTTTCAAATGCCGTGTTTGCTCCGCAGTCAAGCATCCTCAATATAGCGATTGCCTGCTCTTCATTATCAGTTAAAAGCACTTTTCCAATCCAATGCGCCTGAGCTGTGTATTGCGAAGCTCCGTCAAAAGTAACAGCTCTTTCAGCTATTGCCTTGAAATAATGGCCAAAGTCCCACCATGAATTAATGATTGCATTAGGCATTGATTTATCCCGGATCATTGTAAGCGAATCATACCATGCATCATTCATTATCGGGAATTCCTGCTTTGAAGTCCTGTCTGCAGCCTGCAGAGGGGCTATCAGCAGCAACAGCAGAAAAACAACAACTATGCTGTTTGAAACAAGCTTTGGCAGATGCAGTCCTTTTGAAATCCATTTGCCTGCATACATGTAGACTATGCCAAAAGCAACGCCTACTGCAATGCTGAAGACCGAAATAAGCAAAAGTATGAATCTCACGCCGCTGCGGCTTGCGTATATCGTGGAGAAATACCAAATTGCCAAAAGCACTGCAAACTTCACGTCAACCTTCCCGTTTTTGTCTTTCTTGAACAGCGTAAGCGCCACTCCTAATAGGCTGATAAAAAAGAAGAATTTTCCGTCTCCGCTCATCCCGGTAGATGCCACTATGGTGCTTAAGGCAGCGGAATTCAGTTCCGCGACAGTCGTATAAACATTGGGCCATAAATCCGCCGTTGTTGCAGATTTTATCGATTTGAAAGCTATTGGATTGAAAGGCGCATTGCTGAAATTTGTAAAATCCGTGAATAAAGTTACAAAAATGCCTGATGAAACTATTAATATTAGAAATATGATCAGAATATCTTTTATGTCTGTTTTTTTGAAATATTCAGCCAGCCCGTTTTTTAATTCCTTTCTGTGGGTTATTAGGTGATATGCTGCGTATACCACAAGAGCTGCAATAATAAAGTCAAAGATATACCACCAGCCGCCCCATGCAAAGCTGTAAATGCCGATAAGCAATCCTGTAACTCCGGCAAGGATCATGGCATTAATTCTTTTTTTCGCTTCAAATGACTCGAGGAAAATCCACAGAATAACTAGCGGGAAAACAACATTTATGACATCATTGTCAGAGCCGAATGTCCTGCTCAGGAAGAATGGATGGATTGCAATAATCATGGCAGCCATAAATCCTCCAAAGTCGCCGCTTATCCTCCTTGCAATGAAGAATGCCGCGATTATTGCGATAATTGAAAGAAAAAAAGGCGTATAAAATGCAGTCTGCATCAGCGTTATCTTTTTATTGAACGGGTGGAACACGAATTTATACAAATAAGCTTCGATGTAGGAATACAAGTCAGGGCTTATTTGCGTGCCTAATGGAGCATACATCAGCGCATCATAAGGCTTGCCATTAACAAGCTTGTCTCCAGGATGGCCGTTTTTTAAAATATTTCTTGCATACCGCATCCAGATATATGAGTCAATATCCGCCAGATACGTGTATCCTTTGTCATCCTTAAAAGAGCTTTTGAAATAATTTGAAACCTCCTTTATTTGGCCATCTATCTGCTGCCTTTGGCTTTTGTCTTTTACCATCTCATTGAATTGCGCATCAGCAAGCTCTGATTTCTGCGCATCAGGCAGATTAGGGTATTGGGCATTTATCTGGCTCATTATGTTGCTCTTGACATTATTCACAACCGCGCTTTTCGCCCAGTCATCAGTTGCAGGAAGGTAATTTGGGAAGCTTCTAAAGTAGATCATAAACAAAATAGGGATTAAAATAAGAAAAACAGTTTTATATTTTAATAAAAATTTCCATGCAGATGCCATATTTAACGAGAATTCTTCGCTTTCTCCGCTTCCCTTTGCAGCTTCGCCTCCTTTTTTCCTGAATTTATTTAGAAAGCCCTTTACCTTGCTTAAATCTATGGAAAAATCTTCACCATCTTCGCTTTTTCTCTCTTCTTCCAATAAGACCCCCTCTATGCCAGCAATAAAAGCCGAGCATTTATAAAGCTTATTGTTTTTGGTTTTAATCAGAATAAGCCCGCATATTTGCTTATGTTTGCCTAATCGGACATTTCTTTAATCTCTCCGTTGGTCATTATTTCTAAAACACCCGGCTTTGTTTCTCTATGATAACTTTTTTCGTTGATCTTGCTTTGAAAAACTCTTTGGCCATTATACTTTATTGTTGTTTCATAGAATCCATCATATTTTACGTTTGGATTTACTGCAACATCTGAGTTATCCATGCTTTCTGTTTTTTGATGAACATATTTTTAAATCTTTCTCACGAAATATCGAAATTCGGAAATCAGAAAATGTGCCTCAGAAAATACAACAGCCTTGGCTCTTTTAGTAAGATCCTGAAAAGAATTTTCGAAGGATATTCCCTGTCATGCTTTTCTATCGTTTTCTTAGTTTCTTTCTTATTTAATAAATCAATAAGCAGATTCCAGTCATTATCTGAGAATTTTTTCATTATGTCATGCAGCTTTAAATGAAGCCACAGGTCTTTTCCAATCATTTTTTTGCACTCTTTGCCATAATCGTTATTTCTTAAAATACAATCAGCCAAAATCTTTGCAGCGTTCAATCCGTAAACAATCCCGCCGCCTGTTGTTGCCTTGACCTGCGCTGCAGCATCTCCTAAGAGGAAAACGTTGTTTTTTTGTATTCTTATTTCAGGATCATAAAGAGGAATTAATCCGCTTTGGTAATTTATTATTTTTTTATTATTCATTTTTAATGAATTTAAAAAATTTAAAAAAACATCATTAACGCCATCATAAGCAGCAACTCCGATTCTTGCGATTTCTTCGTTTTCAGGAACAACCCATGCATAGCTCCCGATATGAGGATAAAATTCAACAATGTTTTCATTCTTCAGTTTTATTCTTGCCTGTTTTCCAAATAAGAATTTTCTTTTTCCAAACAAGCCAGCGGATTTTGCAACAGACGAATTCGGTCCGTCAGCTCCGATAAGATAATCCGTTTTTATTTTTTTAGCGGTTTTATTTTTTAAATTTTTAATTATTGTTTTATTATTCGCATATTTGACAAATCTGTTATTTAAAAAAACCCTTGCGCCTTCTTTTTCAGCCATTTCAGCAAGATGCCGGTCAAACTTTGCCCTGTCCAGTATTATGTTCTCATTTTTCAGTTTTAACTCTAAAAAATTTCCATTGGGAGAAAAGATCCTTGCCTTGCTTATTTTATTCAAAATCGCATCTTTATTTAATTTCAGTATATTGTTTATTTCATCAGTTACAATGCCGGTGCACTGCACAGGAAAGCCTATTTTCGGATGCTCTTCAAACACGCTGGCTTCTTTTCCGCTCTTTGCAAGCAGATAAGCTGCATAGCATCCTGCCGGGCCTGCTCCGATAATGCTGATCATATTGCTTGGCTATTGATCAGTTATTTAAATGCTTGCCTCTTAAATCTTATCCATTTTAAAATAGTAACAAAACAAAAGATTTAAATATCTGTTTGAATATCTCAACTAAAATAGCGGGGGTGCGTTTAATGACTACTTTGATATCAAGAGTTACTGGTATGCAGTATGGTTATGATTCGCCAGAAATTAAATCTCTTTCTTTGAATTCAAGGCTCTTTCCAAGAACATCTAGATTGAATATTGATGACATTCAAAAACCATACAACTATTTGCCAAAAGCCAACAGACCTTATAAAGAAGCGAAACAAACAACAGAAATTGCTGATAGAATTCAGAAATTATATGATTCTTATGATGCGCAGATATATAACCGCACAAATGCAATAGTTTTAGAGGAAATCAATCAACAAATTTTTGATAATTCTCGCAAAAGAGTTAAATGGAGTAAAACATTGGGTTTTCTCGAATCACAAACAAAAAAATATGCAGATTCTCTTGATTCCGTCAGTCTGAATTATTTAATTAACCTTCATAACATGCTCTCTCCGCACGTGAATAAATGTATAGAAAAATACAAGAAAGCAGAAGATGCAGAATATGCAAGGGACTATCTGATAAAATCCGCTTGTGATTTAGAAAAAAGGCACAAAGTTGTTTCTTATGATGAAGCTTCTGGGTATTTGGATGACAAAGTAACTGATATAACGCGAGGAACATCGCTTCTTAACAAAACAGGCGGGTCGCCAAAATCAGTTTATTTTAAGGTTCTCGGTACAATCGTATTGGCTGCTTGGGTAGCAACATCTTCTATAGGGTGGTGGAACTCTGCAAAAGACGCAAAGATATATAAAAACAAAGCCGAAGGCCTTGAGACAACACTTGCCTCGGTTTTAAAAGAATATGATGGCCTTAAAAATAAAGTTTCCGCGGTAGAAGCAAAAATTAATGAAGTTGAAAGCAAAAATTCTCTGCTTCAGTCAGCATTTGATGGCATCAATAAAAAATACGATGAAGAAAAATCCGTTCAAGAACAAGGAGATAAACTGCCTGAAATACCAATACAAGGCGGCAAAGCTCAAAATACAAACTTTTCATTCGGTCATAAAACTCCCGATCATAAAATTACCGGCAACGGCGGAAATTTCAAAGGCGGATGGTATAAGAACCCGGCTGATCCATCAATCCCTGCTGAATTTGACTCTGATGAGTTGGCGTTAAGGCGAAGAAAACAGCAGCTGTATGATGAAATTATAGGTAAATATGCTCGCGGCATAGTCCAGCATCCTATTGGATCCGGCTTTTATGTGGGCGGAGTAGCAAATACGATTCTGAGGAATGCCGCAGTAATCCCAACAGATCTTCTTACGGGTGGAAATGAAAAGGCAATGAGAAACGCAAACATGATGTTTGGAGAAACTGCCCCATTCGGAGATGCTTCAAATAAATTTCACTCATACATGCTCAATCCAAAAAACTGGGATGAATTAGCAGACTTTGTTAAAAAGCATAAATTAGAAACAGCATTTATAATATCATGGGACGCAGCCACAGGAAGGATAGTTTATAAAAATGTTCATGGCAATGCCGGTTCAGAAGCTGCAGAATTCGGCGACGGCGAGATAATAGGTCCAGGTTTAAATTAAAAACCTAAAAAAGAAGGCATGATGGATAAAATAAAAATAAATCTTTTTATTACGATCTTTCTAGTGTTAGTCTTATCTGCCTCTGCAGCAGCAACAAGATACATAAATTATAACTTTAAGGAAGGCGTGATCTCAAGCTCAGGCGTATTCACGGCTACAAACAATCCGTTAACAAATGTCAATGTAATCGGCTTTGTGTGCGCAGACAGCAGCTGCAACAGCGTTAGCGGCACTTTATGGGGTGGCCAAGTGCAGAATTCTGGAGCTGACAATTATATGCAGCTGACTTATCCAACTGTGTTGCAATCTCAATATGGCTATGGCGTATATTACTACAAACAAGGTTATATTACGATGGAAGGCAAGGCGACATGGTGGGGAACCACTGGCAGCGATCCTCAAGGCCCATACACAAGATACCTGTCAAAAAAGCAGGATTGTTACTCACCTATTGACACATTCAGCGTAACAAATGATGCCCAGGCAAACATTCCTTTAGTTATAAATGTAAGCGCAAGCCTTGATGCAACAACATACGCTGCATTTCGCAATGCTGGCCCGCTTAATTACATTCCGCCTTCTTTATCGAATGATTATTACTCTGTTGCAACAAGAATCATATTAACAATATATGATTCTTCAGGAAATGTTGTCAACCAGCAGACGCAAGACGTAACAATTCCTGCCAGCGGCTCGCAAAGAGTCCAATTCACATGGACGCCTTCACTGGCAGGCCAATATACAGCAAAAGCTGCAACAACTGTCCCTGATGCAAAATGCAGCTCATCAATAGAGCAGTCTTCTTCAAAGGAATTCACAGTTATACCGGAGCAGCCAAGGAACATGTGCTACACTATACTGAATAATTTGGCAACATCAGACCAATTCCCGACAGACGGCGAAACAATAACAATAACTGCAGCAAAGATAAGCAATTATGCTGACAACAATTACAACTTAATGCCGGTTCAGGCAAATGTGAATTTAAAAATAACAAGAGTTGCAGATGGCCAGATTGTAAGCCAGCAGTCCAAGACAATTTCTGCGAATATAAACAATTATGATGCTGTTTCATTTTCATTCGACTGGCCGATTAATTCAGGGCAGGGAAACCATAATATAACTATTGACGGGCTTGCAAGCAGCCCTTACTGCAATGGGCTTCAAAATCTTCAGGATGCGGCGAGTGAAATAATCTATATAAACACAAAGCCCAATGAAGCTCCGGCAATAGGAAATCTTCCGGATGTTTCTTTTAACGAAGATTCAATTCCAGCAGCAAATCTTATTGATTTGTGGCAGTATGCTTCTGATCCGGAAACAAGCGCAGGTCAACTGACGTATAATATAGCATCGCAATCAGACCCTTCTTTGGTGAATTGCTCTGTAACAGGCAACAGATATATAAACTGCGGGCAGCCGGCATCGCATAAATACGGGGCTTCAGCAGTAACAGTTGAAGTGTCAGACGGCCAATATTCTGACAGGGACACATTTAATGCAAATGTCCTTGCAATCAATTATGCCCCGACAATTGACTTTTTAACAGCATCCCCGGCATTGCTTAAAGGCGGCAATACTGTTGCATTAACCCCTGCAAACCCAAATGATATTGAACAAGGCCAGCTTTATTTTTATTGCAGTGAATTGGCATCTGAGCCAACAGCAACATCAAATATCTGCAATGAAGGAAATGCTGCTTACAGTTATTCTTATTCTGCTATGAAATGCACATATGCAACTGCAGCAGACACAGCAGCGCACAAGGCATATTGCAGGGTTTATGACGGACTATCATATTCGCAGGCATTGCAAACAACCTACACAACAGACAGCACCCCGCCAGTAATCAGCCCAACAACAGCTGCTTTAACAAATGACAACACTCCGACAATAACAATCAACGGAGATGGCACTCAAACAAGCTGCTCTGCAGCAGGAGCTTCTGTAGCATGGAGCTGCGATACATTAACCTGCAATCCAGCATCTGCAATAGCTGATGGAACTTACACCGTTGCAGTAAGCTGCCAGGATGCAGCAGGAAATAGCGGAAATGGCAATGCTGCATTTACAATAGACACGCAAGTTCCAATATTGTTGAATGGCCAGCCAACAGGCACAATCACAACAAACACACCTGTTCTGAATGTAACATCAAATGAAGATGCAGCATGCCGCGGAACAATTGACGTAGATGAAGCATATGCAGACATGGATTTTGCATTTACAGGAACATCAACAATTCACACTTATTTGACAAATGTTTTGTCTGATGCAGCGCATACAGTTTATGCGCGCTGCCAGGATCCTGCAGGAAACATAATGCCATCAAGCTATTCATGGAGCTTTATTGTAAATGCAACGCCTGTTGCGAATGCAAACGGCCCCTATGCAGGATTTGAAGGAAGCCCTATAGCATTTACAGGATTGGCATCAGGAGGGGCTCCTCCATACGCATTTGAATGGGATCTGAATAATGACGGGAGCTATGAAACGCCGGGCCAAAACCCAACTTATACGTGGACTGATGATTTTTCAGGCACAATTGTTTTAAGGGTAACTGATTCAGACGGCCACAGCACTACAAATCAATCCAATGTAACAATCAGCAATGTTGCGCCAACTGCAAACGCCAATGGCCCTTATTACTGCAATGTTTCGCAGTTCATAACTTTAAGAGGAACGGCAACTGATCCCGGAATATTAGATACACTCACTTATGACTGGGATTTAAATAACGATGCTGTGTTCGAAACAGCAGTTCAGCAAAACCCGGCATATAATTGCGCAGCAAATGGAACATTTAATGTTAATTTAAGGGTCGCAGATGATAATGGCGGCATAGGATATTCAGGCGCAACAGTTGTTGCATCAATTCCTCCTCCGAACAATGCTCCAACTGTAACAGTCATTTCGCCAAATGGAGGCGAAGTTTGGAGCGGAATAAAAAACATAACATGGAATGCAACTGATCCTGATTCAAATCCATTGTCTATAGCAATTCAATACAGCTATGACAGCATACCGTGGACAAATATCACGCAAAGCATTGCAAATTCAGGCGTTTATGCATGGAACACAACAGCAGTCCCGGATGCAGCAACATATCTTATAAGGATAATAGCATCAGATGGCAGCTTGACAGGAGAAGATGTTTCAAATGCAATATTTCAGATCGATAACGTATTTGCTCCCAATATAGAAGTTCTCTATCCTAATGGCGGTGAAACATTAAATGGAACTGCAAACATCAGATGGATTGCAACAGACGGCGGCTCAAATCTGTCCATCGACTTATATTATAGCCAAAATAATATAACATGGGCTGCAATAGCGCTCAATCAGCCAAACATAGGCATTTATTCATGGTATACGCCTTCTGTGCTTGATGGAAATTATTTGATAAAAGCAGTGGCATCGTCAAATAATCTTTCAGATGAAGACATATCAAACAGCTATTTTACAATAGGCAATATTCCTGCAGCGCCTTCTCCTGCTCCGGCAGCGCCAACGCCAGAGGACAAGCTGTATGTAAGCAAGATAACATTTGAAAACGATTATGCATTATCGCCTTATGATGACCTTACAGCAATAATTACAATAAAGAATACAGGCGATACAAAACTGGAAGACAATACAATAACGCTCACAGTGCCTGATCTGGGCCTTAGAAAGAGAATCGGGCCATTTGATTTAAGCAAAGGCGAATCTGCAACAAGAAAGCTTTCGCTCAACCTGGAAGGAGCAGTTCCAGGAAGATATTATGCCAGGATTGTTGTAAGCAATGACAAAGTAACAAGGATAAAGCACAGGGAGATAATCATACGTTAAGTGGATATTGTAACCACTCTAAAATAGAAAAGTTTAAATATGAGTGGTGATTACAGAAGGAAAGAGGTAAAATCTCTTTCAAATTTAGAAATTAAATCGGGGGTAAGAAAAAATGAACGCAAAAATTTTAGGAATATTAGCAGTTTTTCTCGTAGGTGTTTTGGCATTTACAAGTATTGCAGCAGCAATTCCAACAGTAAGCGAAGTCAAGATTGATGGCAATGTTGTTCAGCCAAATGCCGCAGAGAAGATAGAGGTTGAAAGAGGCAATGATTTTAACGTGCAGGTAAAATTGCTTGCAGCTGCAAATGAAAGCAATGTTGAAGTTTCTGCATATATCGTAGGCTATGAGTATAGCGATTTTGAGCGCGTTTCTGATACAACGCATTTATTTGATATGACATCAGGCGATACAGTCTATAAAAAATTAACATTGAAATTGCCTGATAATTTGGGAAAAGATTATTATGACATGAGAGTCACAGTTGCAGGAAGAACAAGCGCGTCTTTTGAAGGCTTGTACAGGCTGCATGTAAAAGATTCAAGGCATTCAATTGTTATAAAAGATTTGATCTTAACCCCTTCAAATGAAGTTACAGCAGGAAGGTTATTGACTGCAAAAGCAAGAGTCAAGAATGTCGGGGAAAATGATGAAAACGATGTGAATGTCAAAGTTGAAATTCCGTCATTGGGTGTTTCTGGGAATGATTATATAGATGAAGTCGAAAAAGATGAGTCTGAGACATCAGAAGAAATAGAGCTTAGAATCCCTGAATGCGCAGCAGCAGGAACTTATACAGTAAAGGCAACAGCGATATATGACGATGGCTATGAAAAGGTAAGCGAAGAAAAGCAGATTAAAGTAGCAGCAAGCCCATTATGCTCAACAGCAGCAACTGCTCAGGGCCAGACACTTGTTTCATTCTCCATGACAGCGCAGGAAGTCGAAAGGGGAGAAAGCGTGCTTTATCCGATAACAATTACAAATGCAGGAAATGCAGCAAAGACTTATGTTATCAGCGTAGATGGCTTAACCGGATGGGCAACAGCAGCAATTAAAGATTCGAATGTGGTTGTGCT
This sequence comes from Candidatus Woesearchaeota archaeon, assembly GCA_016180285.1. Taxonomy (NCBI): domain Archaea; kingdom Nanobdellati; phylum Candidatus Woesearchaeota; species Candidatus Woesearchaeota archaeon. The sequence continues at coordinate 1,481 of JACPBO010000019.1, read as the reverse complement.
GCAGGCAGGAGAGGCAAAAACAGTATATGCGCAGATCACAGCAGATGATGATGCAAAAGCAGAGGAGCACACAGCTGTTTTAAAAGTAAGCTCAGGCTCAGAAACAATCAAGGAAAGCTCAATTAAGGCAACAGTAAAAGCAGCTTCAGTAAGCGGCTTTGAAAAGCTGAAGGAAGGCCTTAAGATCGGATTGATAGCTCTTGTTGTTATACTGGTCATAATCGGCGCAATAGTGATCTTCACAAAATCCAGAAAGAAGGAAGAAGGCAGTGAAGAGGAAGCAACACAGACCTATTATTAATTTTTATTTTTTATAATTTCTTTTTTTATTGTTCTTCATTGAAATGATCAAAGATGCAGAAACAAATATTGCAAAATAAGGCATTTCTTTTTTCGGTAACGTTCTTATTCTTTCTATCATTGATTTCAGCAGCAAAAGCATCGCCTGATATTTCCGCTTATTCGCAGGCCAGCCTTGATCTTTGCTCATGCAGCAATTATACAAACATAATATATATCACAAATCCAGATGCGATAACAAAAAGCATTTCAATAAAGGCATTTAATTCAGCTTCTGGCTTTGTCAAGCTTAAATTGAAGCCATTTGATCTTTATCCTGGAGAAACAAGATCAGTAGCAGAGAAAATAAGCATACCGTGCGGGTTTATTGGCGGATATGTGCTGGACACAAGAATAAAAGATAGCTTTTCAACAAAAACAGTAAGGCAGAAGATAAGGGTTCAGGATTGTTATTCTGTTAAACTTGAAATAGAGAAAGAATATGATGAAATCTGCTACGAGCAGAAAAATTATGCAGTTAAGATAAAAAATAAAGGAACAATAACACAACCAATCAATTTATCTTTAAATGGAAATAATGCAAAGCTTGACAAAGGCTTAATAATGCTGGATCCTGGCCAGGAAACAACTGCAATACTGGCAATCGACCCTTTTAATGCAGCGGAAAGAATTTATTCTGTTAAAGCAAAAACAAAGGTTTCTGAATCAACTGCAGCTTTAAATGTAAAGGCCATTTCAAACAATGAATGCTATAAGCTTGAATTTTCTGCTCCAAATATCGAGACAGATCATTCTAAAAAAACAATAAGGATGATGTTTGAGAATAACGGAATTAAGGAAGGGAATTATGCTCTAAGCGTGGAGCCGGGTTGGCTGTTTCTCGATGAAACTGGTTTTAAGCTTGCTCCTAAGCAAATCAGGGAAATTACCATTGCAGCAAACCCCTTGGGCATTAATCAGGGAGTTTACGAAGGAAAAATAACTGCCGCCGAAGTTAGTTCTGGCGAAGTGTACGAGAAGCCATTTGCAATAACAATAAAGGAAAAAGATCAGACATGGAGCAAAATCAAAGGCAGCATTAGCGTTTTTTTGGTTTTTCTTGAAGAGTACTGGATTGGCATATTGCTCGGGCTTGTTGTTTTATTTTTGTTTTACATTTTAATTAAAAAAATAACTGTTGG
>JACPBO010000018.1 GCA_016180285.1 Candidatus Woesearchaeota archaeon | reverse complement strand
GGCATTAAAAAAGAAGAGCAAATGGAAAAAACAGGAAACAGGCAGTTTGAAGAATTAACAACTGCGATTCCTGAGCAGCTCTTTCCTCCGTGCATAAAGCTAATATTAAAAGGAGTGGAAGACGGAAGAAAAAGGTCGCTTTTTGTGCTGGTTAATTTTTTAACATCTGCAGGCTGGGATTATGACAAAATAGAAGAGCTTCTTAGAAAGTGGAACAAGAACAACAGGGAAGAGCTGAGAGAAGTTTATCTTATCGGGCAGGTAAGGTATCACAAGCAGCAGAAAAAGAAGATACTGCCTCCGAACTGCATAAACAAAGGATATTATCTCGACATCGGGGTGTGCAAACCTGATGATCTGTGCAGGACAATAAAGAATCCTGTGAATTACGCGAAGAAAAGGGCAAGGCATGCAAGCAGGCAGCAAAAAGAGTGAGCTGTTAACTTAACGTCACCTTAACGTGATCTGGTAAGTAAGAGGGATCTAAAACCCAATAAAACTGATTTGAATAATTTTTTATCAGGACTATGTTTCACTAATTAATATCCTTTCAGAATGATCTTTTAGTTTTGCGGTGGAAACTACCAAAAGTCTTTGATTTTCTCTTTCAAGAAGTTCTTTAGCGTATTCTACTATTTTTCTACAACATTCCGTTAGTTGAGGATTTTCAGCTATCATCTTAACATTGAGATTAAGCTGTTTCAATTCTTCGTAACTTATTTTTGAGGCATGTTCATCTTTATTCATAAATAAATCCACTAAATTGTCAATTTCTTCATTAGCGGTAAGAAGGGTGCCCTGCTTATGATTGTAGAGTGATTTTTTATTTGCTAAAACTTTTGGGATTAAATCTCTTATGTCATTAAGGTGTTGTCTTGCCTGCGAACTAATCAATGGATCTTTTATCCCTAGTGCTCTTATTATACGGATTGATTCAGTTTCGATCTTAGCAATAGGATCAATTTGAGTTATATTGAAAGTGCTCAACAAAGACAATTTTCTTGAGTATAAAAACGGATAACACATTGAAGAGCAACATGAGAAAGGAACAAAAGTTTCATAATAATCAAAATGTTCTTGTAATAGTTGACCTATTGCCCCTCCTGCCTTAAGATTGCCTCCAGAACCATACAACATAACTGTCATTCTTTTAACTTGAAGTTGTTTAATATAAGCAAAAATTGAGTTAAAATCACATAATTCCATTGGCTCTTCTATGGAAGGATTATAAAAAATTAGCATTAAGTCGTTATTTAGTTCTAAATGATCTTTTAGTTTTTCTAATTCCTTGACTAGCAGTTCTTCTGTCATTTTTATATGAATCTCCACAACATTTAAATACTTTGGGGTATATTAAAAGTAGTATATTTATATTAAATATATATAATAATGGTATGCCTGATATAAGTCAATGGTACATAAAATGTAATAAACCACAACATTTATAAATACCTCGCAGATATTAACGTATATCAATCAATGAAGGAGGTTAAAAAAATGGCAAAAGAGCAGTCAGAAAAAAAACAGGTTCATATAACTTTGTCTACAGAAGCTAGAAAAGAACTTGAAGAATTACAAAAAAAGTTAGATGTCTCTTCAATATCAGATGTAATAAGAAGTAGCATTGCTTTAACAAAGTTTATTGCTATGGAAAAAGCAAATGGTAATGAAATAATAATCAGGAATATAAAGGACAAAAAAGAAAAAATCATCGCTACACTAAGATAATGATAGATAATAATTTTGATGTTAAGATAAATTCTATCCCGGTATTTAGAGGAGCCATTGAAAATCCAAAACAAAAAGTTATAGGACTTCATTTCATTATAGGAAATTTTATTTGTGCTGCAATGGTTGTGGCTTTCTTAATTTTACTTTTTTCCGAGAAAACAATGCCTGAATTTTTAATTGGGCTTGTCGGATCAATAATAGGTTATTATATCGCAAGACCACCTTATGATCTAAAAAATTTCTAATAATCAGCTACCGATAGTTTTATCATTCCGAGCCATTTATTTTGTCCTGTTTCCAGTTTTAGTCCTGCAAGTTCAGAAGTAATTTTATTTGTTGTTGTGTGAGCATCCATGCCTTATTCATAAAGGCAGAAAACCGAAAAGAGTTATACATCAGATCCCTTTAACTTACCAAAAAGAGCAACCTTTATAAACAACTCCCTTATTCTGAGCATATATTTAAATTTTAATTTAAATATTAAAAAAACAAGCCTGAAAAGGGGCCTTTTCAGTACGAGTTTAATAACACGTATTCTAAGAAAAGGCTCTGCAAAAAGGCTTTTTTAATAATGAAGTTGAACAAAAACAATAGATGAAGTAGTAAAATGCCCAGAGCACACGCACCGAGAAGGGGAAGCTTGCAGTTTTGGCCTAGGAAAAGGGCCAAAAGAATTTTAGCTAGAATTAGGACTTGGGCTTTGCCAAAGGATGTTAAGCCGGCTGGATTTGCAGGTTACAAGGTTGCAATGGCCCACGTAACAACTACAAACAACACACCTGATGCAATGACAAAAGGCGAGAAGATATCTGTGCCTATAACAATTGTTGAATGCCCTCCAATCAAGATCGCTTCAGCCATTTTATACAGGAAGTTCGGCTATGGCGTTGCTCCTTCTACACAGATTTTATCAAAATCACTTGACAAGGAATTGAGAAGAAAAATTCCTTTTCCAAAAAAAGAGCAGAAAACAAGCCTGGAAAATATCAATATTGATGATTATACTGATGCAAAAGCGCTTGCTTACACACAGCCGAAATTAACAGGCATTGGAAAAAAGAAGCCCGAGGTTTTTGAGCTCGCAGTCGGGGGAAGCCTGCAGGACAAATTAAACTGGATAAAAGAGCATATGAATAAAGAAATAAGGATAAGCGATGTTTTCAAAGAAGGCCAGCTGGTTGACATTCATGCAGTTACAAAAGGCAAGGGCTATCAGGGCCCGGTAAAAAGATTCGGAGTAAATTTAAGGTCGCACAAGTCAGAAAAAACAAAGCGGGGACCTGCTTCATTAGGCGGATGGATGGGACAGCAACATTTCATGTGGAGAGTGGCGCATGCCGGAAAAATGGGCTTCCACCAAAGAACAGAGTACAATAAAATGCTGCTTAAAATATCAAACGACAAGGCAATAAACCCTAGGGGCGGATTTTTAAGATATGGGCTGATTGACAATGATTATGTATTGGTGAAAGGATCAGTCATGGGGCCTGCCAAAAGAATACTGCTTCTGACGCAGGCACTGAAGCCAACCAAAGGGGCGGCAAAAGAGTCATTTGAAATTGAAAGAGTGATTATGAAATGAAAGTCCCGGTATTGAGCTTAACCAACAATGAAATCGGCAAAAAAGAATTGCCGCAGCAGTTTAACGAGCCTGTAAGGTTTGATCTAATAAGCAGGGCTGTGATTGCAATCCGGGCGAATACAAGGCAGCCTTATGGCGCAAAGTTTGAAGCCGGGCAGAGGGCATCTGCAAAGCTGTCAAGAAGAAGAAGAGACTATAAAGGGTCTTATGGAATAGGAATTTCAAGGGTGCCAAGAAAGATAATGAGCGGAAAGGGCTCGAGGCACAACTGGGTTGGAGCAGTAGCTCCGGGAACCGTTGGAGGAAGAAGGGCGCATCCTCCGAAGCCTTCAAAAGACTGGGCAAAAAAAGTAAACAAAAAGGAGAATAGAAAGGCAATAAGGTCTGCATTGGCGGCTGCAATGAACAAGGAATTTGTGAAAAATGTCCCTGAAAATTATCCGTTCATACTCGAAACAAAATTTGAATCATTAAGAAAAACAAAAGAAGTCATTGATGCATTAATCCGGCTTGGATTTTTAAATGAGCTTGAAAGAGCAGAAGAAAGAACAATAAGGGCCGGCAAGGGAAAAATGCGCGGCAGAAAATATAGGACAAAAAAAAGCGTGCTTTTTGTTGTTTCAAAAAAATGCGGGCTGATGAGCGCTGCAAAGAATATTTCAGGATCAGACATAGTTGAAGTGAAAAACATAAATGCAGAATTACTGGTTCCGGGAATAAGGCCGAGAATCGCATTGTTCACGGAAGCTGCAATAGACGAGCTTGATAAAAACAGGTTATTCACATAAAATGGAAACAGAAAAAGTAATCAAATATCCGCTGTCGACAGAAAAATCGATAAGATTGATGGATTCAGAGAACAAGCTGGTGTTTGTTGTAAATAAAAAGGCAAAAAAATCAGAGATAAAAAAGGCAGTTGAAGAGATGTTCAAGGCAAGGGTTGATGATGTCAACACGCTTGTAGGGCCTGACGGCGAAAAAAGGGCGTATGTTAAATTCAATAAGGAAACACCTGCAATAAATGTTGCGACAAAACTCGGGCTTATGTGATTGAGGCAAAATGGGAAAGAATCTGATTCAGCAAAAGCGGGGAAAGGGAAGCTCAACTTATAGGGCCCCATCATTCCGCTATGAAGGAGATATCAAGTACATGCCGCTATCTGAAAATATTGCCGAAGGAAAAATACTGGACATATTTCATTCAAGCGGCCATTCGGGGCCATTATTGAAACTAAAATACAATAACGGAAAAGATGGCCATAATATTGCGCCAGAAGGCGTAAGAGTCAATGACACTATACAGATCGGCCAGGCAGCAGATATAAAGCCCGGATCCATAATGAGCTTAAAAGACATACCTGAGGGAACATCTATATATAACATAGAAGTAATTCCCGGAGATGGCGGGAAATTCTGCAGAGCATCCGGAGCATCCGCAAAAATACTTTCAAAAACAAAAGACTATGTTCTGGTGCAGCTTCCTTCAAAGAAGGAAAAATTATTCCACTTCAACTGCAGGGCAAGCATCGGAATAGTTGCCGGCAGCGGCAGGGTTGACAAGCCATTTGTAAAGGCAGGCGGTAGATTTTACTGGAAGAAAGCGAGAAACAAGCTTTATCCGAAGATTTCGGGAATTGCGCAGAATGCAGTCAACCACCCATTCGGAGGAAGCAGGTCATCAAAGAAGAACAAGCCATCTACTGTTTCGAGAAATGCGCCTCCTGGAAGAAAAGTTGGATTAATAGCTGCAAAGAGAACAGGAAGGCTGAAGAGATAAAATGGTTAAAAAGGAATTTACTTACAGAGGAAAAACAACTGAAGAGCTGAAGAGAATGAGCCTGAATGAGCTGGCTCAGATACTGCCCTCAAGGCCAAGAAGAACAATAAAGCGCGGCTTTACAGACAGCCAGAAAAAACTGCTTGAAAAAATAAGAAGAAATGAGCCCAATATAGAAACTCACTGCAGAAATATGCTTATACTGCCCGATATGTTCGGAATGATGATTAAAATACACAATGGCAAGGAATTTGTTCCGGTGATAATACAAGAGGAGATGCTGGGGCATTCTCTTGGTGAATTTGCCCAGACAAGAAAGAAGGTGCAGCACGGAGCTCCTGGAATCGGGGCAACAAAATCATCCGCGAGCTTATCGGTGAAATAAATATAAATACGCTAATGGCAAAATACAAATACGCTTCAAAAATTGAAAACGGGAAAAATGCAAAGGCAGTAGGAAGAGACCTGCCTGCATCAATAAAGCATTCGTTAGAAGTCTGCAATATGATAAGAAACAAAAATGTTGAAAAAGCAAAAAAGACTTTGATGGATGTGATTGGAAAAAAAGAAGCTGTCCCTTACAGAAAATTCCAGCAGGATCTTGCTCACAGAAAAAATATCGGGCCAGGAAGGTTTCCTGTAAAGACATGCGAAAATATACTTGAAACGCTTAAGGCAGCAGAAGCGAATGCTGTGTTCAAAGGGCTGGGAAAAGACCTTTTCATCAAAAGCATTGTTCCGCAGAGAGCAGCCAAGCAGTGGCACTATGGAAGAAAAAGAAGAAGGCACATGAAGAGGGCGCATATTGAGATTGTTTTGGAAAGCGGAACTCCGAAAGAAATAAAGAAAATATTCAGGCCTTTCAAAAGAATGAGGCACATGGCAAGAAGATGATTGAGAGAAAACTAGTTAATGACAGAATAAAGGAATTCCAGATTCAGGAGTTTATAGAGCAGAATCTGAGCAAGGTGGGGCACAGCCACACAAAAATGGTGCGCACGCCTTTGGGCGAGAAGATCGTTATATATGCATCGAGGCCAGGCCTTATTGTAGGTAAAAAAGGCGCAAACATAAAGAAGCTTACGAAAAACCTGAAGAAGAAATTCAATCTGGAAAACCCGCAGATCGAGATTTCCGAGGTTGAAAACATATTCCTTGATCCGCAGATTGTTGCAGAGAGGATTGCAAATGCGCTCGAAGTGTTTGGCGCTAACAAGTTCAAGGCTGTCGGCCACAAAACAATGGTTGAAGTGATAGGCGCAGGTGCATTGGGCATAGAGATACTGATTTCTGGAAAACTGCCGAGCGCGCGCGCAAAAAGATGGAGATTTTATATGGGTTATTTGAAGAAATGCGGAGAAGCCGCAATCTCGGGTATAAAGAAGGCATATGCGCAGGCGAAGCTGAAATCGGGAATAATTGGCGTGCAGGTCAGGATAATGCCGCCTGACATAGTGCTGCCTGACAAAATAAAATTCAAAGCGCAGGCTGAAGATAAGGAAGCTGCAGAAAATAAATCAGAAGAAAAAAGTGAAGTGGAAGAAACAGAGGCTGAAAAAGCCCAGGAGCAAAAAACAGAAGAGCCTAAAAAGCCAAAGGGAAGAAAGAAAAAGGCCAAGAATGAAGCCAGTTCTGAAAATGCAAAAGATTCTCAGGAATCACAGGAAGAAAAGCCAAAGGTAGAAAATGAAATTTAAAGAGCTGAAGCTGATGGGAGAAGCTGACCTGAAAGAAAAGAGCAGCGAGATAAGAAAAGAGCTTATGAAATTAAATTCACAGGTTGCCATGGGAACAATAATAAAGAACCCGGGCCAGATAAAGGGCATTAAAAAAACAATTGCAAGAATAAAAACAATATTGAAGACCAAGGAGGTTAAAAAATAACGAATGAGCGAAATATGCTCTAAGTGCGGATTGCCGAAAGAACTTTGCGTCTGCGAAACAATAGCTAAGGAAACCCAGAAAATAATAGTGGCGCTGGAGAAGAAGAAATTCAACAAGGTGTATACTGTTATTGAGGGCGTTGACAGCAAAGAAATTGACATGAAAGAGCTGATAAAGAACCTAAAAAGCAAATTTGCCTGCGGCGGAACGATAAAAAGCGGAAAGGTTGAGCTGCAGGGAGACCACAAGCACAAGGTAAAGGAAGAATTGGTTCGTTTGGGATTCGCGCCAGAAACAATCGAAGTGCAATAAGAAACTTACAAAGGCTAAAATGGATAAAATCAAAAATATAGGAATAGAAGTGAAATCGCCTGAAAAAGCTTGTGATGACAGGCATTGCCCTTTTCACGGCAGCCTGAAAGCAAGGGGCAGGATTTTTACAGCAGCTGTTATTGCTGCAAAATCAAATAAATCCGCCACAGTAGAATGGGAAAGGCGTGTGCTTATAAAAAAATACGAGAGATATGAAAAAAGGAGAACACAGGTAAGGGTTCACAATCCTCCCTGCATAGACGCAAAAGAAGGCGATGCTGTTAAGATTGCTGAATGCAGGCCAATAAGCAAAACAAAAAAATTTGTAATAATCGAAAAAACCGGGAAAGAAAATGCAGGCACTAAAAGCAAGAGTAACTAGAGGGCTGCAAAGAGGCTCGTTCCTCGATGTATGCGATAATTCAGGGGCAAAGCTGATCAAGATAGTTTCAGTTATAAACAAAAAAACCACAAAGGGAAGAGTTGAAACAGCAGGTGTGGCTGACCTTATTTTGGCATCAGTAAGAAAAGGCAAGCCAGAGATGAGAAAACAGGTAGTGTATGCCGTTATAGTGAGGCAGAGAAAGGAGTACAGAAGAGCTGATGGGCTCAGGGTAAAATTCGAAGACAACGCAGCTGTCGTCTTGAAAGATGAAAAAGGCAATCCGAAAGGAACTTTGCTCAAGGGGCCTATTGCAAAAGAGATTGTAGAAAGGTGGCCAATGGTCGCAAAGATAGCGACGGTTGTAGCTTAACAATGGAGAATTAAAAAAATGTTTTCAAAATCATGGAATAGCAGCAGTCAGCCAAGAAAGCAGCGCAAATACAGGGCTAATGCTCCGCTCCACATAAAGGGAAAATTCCTGGCTGCGCATTTATCCAAGGAGCTAAGAAAAGCCTACAACAGGAGAGGCATGCGCCTGAGAGCAGGCGATAAAGTGAAAATCATGGTTGGTCAGTTCAGGAAGCAAGAAGGAAATGTAGAAAAGGTTGACACAAAAAAAGAAAGGGCATATGTCGCAGGAATCGAAATCGTGAAAAGAGACGGCTCAAAAACACTCTACCCAATACACCCTTCAAATTTGATGATAACGGGATTGAATCTTGAAGATAAAAAACGAAAAAAGATACTGGAAAGAAAGAATTTAAAGGAAGTAAAAAATGAAAAAACACCTAAAAAGACTGGCGGCGCCAAAGTCGTGGCCAATTAAAAGGAAAGGAGAGAAATTCATAACCCGGCCGTTGGCTGGTTCTCATGAGTTTGGGCTTGCCACATCTCTGGCCATAATGCTGAAAGACCTGCTTCATATTGCAAAAAACAATAGGGAAGTGAAGCATATCCTGAACAGCAAGGACATACTAGTAGACGGAAAAAGAAGAAAAGAGCCGCGTTTCCTTATCGGCCTGATGGATGTGCTTTCAATACCTGAGACAAAAGAGAGCTTCAGGGTGCTGCTGGACAAAAAAGGAAGGCTTAGGCTGGCCAAAATAAGCGATGATGAAGCAAAAATAAAATTGTCCAAAATAATAAACAAAACTGTAATAAGAGGCGGAAAGACGCAGCTGAATCTTAGCGACAGCAGAAATGTTTTGGCTGAAAAAGGCGATTATAAATCCAATGATGTGCTTGTTTTGAATTTGCCAGACCAGAAAATAAGCAATGTGCTGAAATTTGAAAAGGGGGCCAGCGCCTATACAACCGGCGGGAAGCACATCGCAGAATTGGCAGTTATTGAGGAAATAAAGGGCGATGTTGTATCGTTAAATTCAAATGATAAAAAATTTGAAGCAAGAAAAGAACAATGCTTTGTTGTAGGAAAGGAAAAGCCGCTAATAAAAATTGAATGATTAAAATGCAAACCAATGCAATGAAAGAAATAAGGATAGAGAAGCTGACATTGAATATCGGGGCAGGAAAAGACCAGACATTGCTAGAGAAAGGAATGAAGCTGCTAAAAAGCATGACAGGCATGGCCCCAATAAAGACGGTTACAAATAAAAGGATACCTACATGGGGCTTAAGGCCCGGATTGCCAATTGGCTGCAAAGTTACATTAAGGGGAAAAAAGGCAGCTGAGCTGCTTAAAAGGCTGCTTGAATCAAAGGCAAATAAGCTTAAAGAGAGCCAGTTTGACGACTATGGAAACATGGCATTCGGAATTCCGGAGTACATTGACATACCTGATGTAAAATATGACCCTGAAATAGGGGTAATCGGATTAGAGGCATGCGTTACTTTGGAAAGGCCCGGGTTCAGGGTTAAAAAAAGAAAACTCTGCAAAGGCAAAATAGCAAAAGACCACCAGATAAAAAAAGATGATGCGATGAATTTTATGAAAACAAATTTCGGTATAAAAATAGGCGAGGAAGAATGACTACAAGCTATTATAAAAAATTACTGAAACAGCTCAGGGCAAAGCCGGCAAAGCTTAAGAGATTTGCAAAGTTCAATGCGCCGAAAGAAAGAAAGTACGGCATTGGAACAAAGAAATGCAGGCGCTGCGGAAGAACAGGCGGCCATATAGGCAAATACGGCTTAAATCTCTGCAGGCAATGCTTTCGAGACATTGCTGTAAAGATTGGCTGGAAAAAATACAGTTGAGGTTAAAAAATGGCATTAAATGATCCGATTTCAGATGTGTTGTCATCGATAATGAACGCTGAAAAAATAGGCAGGAAGGAATGTGCTGTTAGAGGCTCGAAAATAATCAAGGAAGTCCTCAATATTTTAAACAGATATAATTATGTCGGATTGTTCAAGGAAGATGAAACAAGGCGGGGCTCATACTTGACAGTCAGCCTTCTTGGCAGCATAAACAAGTGCGGGGTCATAAAGCCAAGGCACAGCGTGAGCAAAAATAATTTTGAGAAATTTGAAAAACGGTATCTGCCGGCAAAAAATTTCGGCGTACTGATCGTTTCAACAAACAAGGGCCTAAAAAGCGATGAAGATGCTAAAAAGGAAAAACTCGGAGGACGGCTGATAGCTTATTGTTACTAGAATGAAAAAGGGCGCAATTGAGGCAGTTATAGAAATTCCCGGCGGAGTAGAGGCAACGCTGGATGGAGGAATATTAACGCTGAAGTCTGCTAAAAATGAGGCATCAAAAAAGCTTACCAGCGAAAAAATAAAGCTCGCGCTGGAAGGCAATAAGCTGAAACTGTCGACTAAAAAAAGCTCGAAAAAGGAAAAGAAGCTCATTGGCTCATTTAGGGCGCACATTAAAAATCTCATTGAGGGCATCAGGGAGCCGCACGTGTACAAGCTTAAAATCTGCTCCGGGCATTTTCCAATGAATGTTTCAATTGCAGGCAATGACCTGACTGTTAAAAATTTTTTGGGAGAAAAAATACCGAGAAAGCTGAAGCTGAAAAAAGGCGCCAGTGTAAAGATTGAAGGCAGCGAAATAACAATTGAATCTTCAAATAAGGAGCTTGCAGGCCAGGCAGCGGCAGATATAGAGCAGCTTACAAAAAGGCCGAATTATGATCCAAGAATTTTTCAGGATGGGATTTACATCACAATAAAAAATGGAAAGGAAGTAAAATGAGCAAGCTGCTTGAACTAAGAAAAGCAATAAAGGCAAAGAAGCCGGTTTTTCTCAGGCAGGACTACCATAAAAAGAAAGAGCTTGGAAGAAAGTGGAGAAAGCCGAAGGGGCTTCATTCAAAAATGAGGCACCATTTCAAAGGAAAAACCAGATGCGTTGCCCACGGATGGGGCTCGCCGGCTGAAGTGAAATATCTGCACCCGTCTGGACTGAAGCAGATCATGGTGAATTCAGTTGAAGAACTTAAAAAAATAAACGCGAAAACAGAAGGCGCGATGGTTGCGGCAGCTGTTGGAATGAAAAAGAAAGTTGAGATTTTAAAAAAGGCTATTGAACTTGGAATAAAAGTGCTTAACATTAAAGATACAGGGTCTTATTTAAAAGAGCAGGAAGAAAAGCTGAAAGAAAGAAAAAAGAGGCGCACAGAGCTCAAAGAAACCAAAAAAGAAGAGAAAAAATCAGATAAACTGGAAGAAAAGGTTGCACCAGAGCTGAGCGATGAAGACAGGAAGAAGCAGGAGAAGCTTGAAAAAGAAAAAGTACTGACAAAGAAGGATGCGGTGTAAAATGGAACTTAAAATTCAAAAACGATTAGCAGCCCAGGTTTTGAAATGCTCTCCTAAAAGGATAAAGTTTGATGTTGAAAGGCTTGAAGAGATAAAAGAAGCCATAACAAAGGCAGATATAAGGTCGCTGATAGGCGGCAAGGGAATAACACGCTCGCAGAAAAAAGGCGTTTCACGATTAAAGGCTAAAATAAGGCATCTGAAAAAAAAGGAAGGCCGCTATAAGGGATTTGGGAGCAGGAAAGGCAGAAATACAGCAAGATTGCCGCCTAAAAGAAAATGGATGAATGCTGTCAGGCTGCAAAGAAGGTTTTTGAAGATGCTGAAGGCTAAAAAAAATATCGACAATGCTGTGTTTTATGAGCTTTATGCCAAGGTCAAGGGCGGATTTTTCAGAAGCAAAAGGCACCTTGAGCTGTACATACAGGAGCATAAACTGGCAAGGCTAAAATGAAAAATACATTTACAGTAAGATTCAGGAGAAGGAGAACCGGGAAAACAGACTATAAGAAAAGGCTAGCTCTGCTGCTGTCAAACAAACTCCGCTTAGTAATAAGAACGTCATTGAAAAACATAATTTTGCAGGCTGCAGAGTACCAAACTTCAGGCGATAGGATAGTGGCATCTGCGCATTCAGGCGAGCTTGAGAAATTAGGATGGAGCATCAATAAAGGCAACATACCTGCTGCTTATCTTACAGGGCTTTTATTCGGAAAAAAGATGAAAGAGAAAAAGATCGGTGATGTTGTGCTTGATATAGGAATGCAGAGATCTGTTAAGGCTTCAAGGCTATACGCTGCGCTAAAAGGCGTGCTCGATGCCGGCATAAATGTTCCGCATTCAAAAGATATACTGCCTGACGAAAACAGGACAAGCGGGAAGCACATACAGGATTACACTAAAAAAGAAGTCCAAAAAATGTTTACAAATGTAAAGGAGAAGATACTTGCAAAATGAAGAAAGAAAAGATTGAAGAAAAAACTGAAGAAATCAAAAAACCTGAAGAAACTATGATCGCGCCTGAGGCTGTTGAGGAGGAAAAGCTCGAGATAGAAGCCAAAGATGTTATAGAGGCAGTCCCTGAGGAAGAAGAGATTGAGAAGGAAATCCCAAAAGGATCATTTGACAGGGAAAGATGGAATCCCAAAACCAGCATTGGCAAAAAGGTGAAAAGCGGGGAGATTAATGATATTGACCAGATAATTGACAACGGCCTAAAGATAATGGAGCCTGAGATCGTGGATATTCTGATGCCTGATGCAGAGATTGACCTGCTTCTCATCGGCCAGTCGAAAGGAAAGTTCGGCGGCGGAAAGAGAAGGGTTTTCAGGCAGACTCAGAAGAAAACAAGAGAGGGAAACAAGCCAAGATTCTCAACTGTTGTTGTCATCGGGAACCGCAACGGGCATATCGGCATGGGCTATGGCAAGGCGCGCGAGACAGTTCCTGCAAGAGAAAAAGCAATGAAAAGCGCGAAATTAAATTTAATAAAAGTAAGAAGAGGATGCGGAAGCTGGCAGTGCGGATGCAGAACCCCGCATTCAATTCCATTTAAAGTCACTGGTAAAAGCGGGTCTGTGAAATTAACATTAATGCCTGCGCCAAAAGGAACAGGATTGGTGCTTGAGCCGGAATGCCAGAAGATATTAAGAATAGCGGGGATAAAGGATGTTTGGTCTGATTCACTTGGCCAGACTGTGACAAAGATAAACCTTGTCAATGCGTGCTTTGATGCTTTAAAGCAGACTATGAAAGTGAAAGCTAGCACGCGAAATATTGAAGAAACAGGATCAGCGGAAGGAAGGGTAAAGAAAGAAAATGTCTAAAAAACTGGCGATTGTAAGGGTAAGGGGAACTACCGGGATAAAAAGCGGGATAAAAGACACTTTGACTATGCTCAATCTCTACAAAAGGAATTTCTGCATTGTGGTAGATGATAACCCGTCAAATAAAGGAATGATCAAAAAGGCTGAGAACTATGTTGCATGGGGCGAGATTGATGATGAAACACTGAAACTTGTTGAAAAAAGAAAAGAAGAAGGCAAGAAATTCTGCAGGCTGAATTCCCCAAAAAAAGGATATGGAAGAAAGGGCTTGAAGCATGCTTTCGCTGTCGGCGGAGCTCTCGGCTACAGGGGAGAGAAGATAAATGACCTTATCAGGAGGATGCTGTAGATGACTGTTAACAGAAGAAAAAAAGTAAGCAGGCAGAGAGGCTCTCACACCCACGGATGGGGCTCGAAGAAGAAGCACAGAGGATCAGGAAACAGGGGAGGCAGGGGAAGAGCCGGAACCGGGAAAAGAGCAGACCAGATGAAGACCCTATACTGGAAAAAAAGATATTTTGGAAAGATGGGCTTTAAATACCACGGCGTGGAAGAGAATGTAAATGCAATAAATTTAGACGACCTGCAGGAGAAGATTCCTTTTTTAATTTCGCAAAAGCTGATAACCGAGGATAAAGGAACTTATAATATTGATTTAGGCAAGTTAGGCTATAATAAACTGCTTGGAACGGGGAATGCTTCAAAAAAGATGAAAATAAATGTAAAATATGCGTCAGAAAATGCAGTTGAGAAGATAAAAGATTCAGGCGGAGAAGTGATTTTGGCTGAAAAAAAGCAATTGCCGCCTAAACAGGGAAAAAAAGAGGAGACTGTTAAAAAATAAAAATGCCTGGTTTTCAAAATTTGCTGATGAACCTTCCAGGCGTGGAAGGGCCGAAGCAGAGAGTGCTTTCCTTTAAGGAAAAGCTGAAGTGGACACTGATAATCCTTGTTCTTTTTTATGTTCTGAGCCTTATTCCTCTTTTTGGATTAGGGCCGAACCAGCTGCAAAGATTTGAGTTTTTGGCCGTTATATTGGGCGCTAAATTTGGCTCTATAATGTCTCTTGGAATCGGGCCTATAGTGACAGCATCAATTGTGCTGCAGTTGCTGAATGGGTCGGGAATAGTGAAGTTTGACCTGACAACGCATGAAGGAAAGCAATATTTCCAGGGCGTGCAGAAAATCTTGTCTGTGTTTTTCATATTGCTTGAAGCTGCTATTTATGTTTTTATGGGCGGATTGGCTCCATCTCCAGGCTTCATCGGAACAGGAGTTTATTTTCAGCTGCAATTATTGCTCATATTTCAATTATTGTTAGGAGGATTGCTTGTCCTGTTTATGGATGAAGTTGTCAGCAAGTGGGGATTTGGGTCCGGAATCAGCCTGTTTATTGCCGCCGGAGTGTCGGAAAGCATTTTCATAAGGGCATTAAGCTGGCTGCATCCTGCAACTAATCCTGAAAGCTTTGTCGGAGCAATCCCGGAATTTTTCAGATCATTGGCTACGCAGAATCCTATAGGAGCTGGGCTTGCAATCGCATCCATAATTGCAACAATAGTTGTTTTTGCAATAGCAGTTTATGGGCAGGCTATGAAAATAGAAATACCATTAAGCTTCGGAAGAATAAGAGGGCACGGCATAAGATGGCCTCTGCATTTTATTTATACCAGCAACATACCCGTTATTTTAGTTGCTGCTTTGCTTGCCAATGTGCAATTACTGGCGACATTGCTGCAGAACTGGGGGCACCCTTTGCTTGGGACTTTTACATCGCAAGGAAGCCCTGCATCGGGGTTTGTTCTTTTAGTTACGCCGCCGAATGTTGTCCGCAGCCTGATTGAGGGCAGCTTGACAGGATTTGACATATGGCGCGCTGCGGTTTATACTTTATTTATGATTGCAGGCGCAATAGTTTTTTCGATATTCTGGGTTCAGACATCCGGCATGGATGCGCGAAGCCAGGCAAAGCAAATGATGGCATCTGGATTGCAGATTCCGGGATTCAGGAGAGATGAAAGGGTGCTTGAAAGATTATTGGACAGGTATATATGGCCGCTTACTGTAATGGGAGCAATTCTTGTGGGTTTTTTAGCTTCGCTTGCCGATATTTCAGGAGCATTAAGCAATGGAACTGGAATTTTATTGGCTGTTATGATTATTTACAGGCTATATGAGGATATTGCAAAGCAGCACATGATGGACATGAATCCAATGATGAGAAAATTTATGGGAGGATGAATAATGAGCTTTTTAGATCCTGTTTTAGGCCCTCTTCTTCAGCTAAATACTTTTTTGGCGATTTTTATTATTTCACTTATTATTTCACTCATTATAATAATTGCTTACAAGTATCTTACGAATCAAAAACTGATGAAAGAGATGAAGGATGACCTTAAGAAGTATCAGGCTGAGACGAAGCAGAACAAGAATGACCCCAAGAAAGTCATGGAGATCCAGAAGAAATCAATGGAGATCAATATGAAGTACATGTCGCATTCAATGAGGCCTACATTGATCACGCTTTTGCCCGTAATACTTATTTATGGGTGGCTTGCTGCTAATTTTGCCTATCATCCGATACTGCCTGGCCAGGATTTCACAACAACTTTGGAGTTTGTTGAAGGAGCAACAGGAAATGTTATGCTGAATATTATTCCTGAAGGGATTGCAATAAGCGGTAATGAGACGCAGCAGATTGCTGGCAATAAAATAGTATGGAAACTGACTGGGAAAGAAGGCGAATATAAGTTAACATATTCTCTGAATAACAAGACTTACAGCAATGAAGTGCTGATCACAAAAGGACGCGCTTACAAACAGCCTGAGATTGCGCTTAAAGGCAGCGTGATCAAGAAGATCACAATTAGCAATGATAAGATGATTGTGATGAATCTGTTCGGATGGAAATTAGGTTGGCTTGGGACTTATATCATTCTGTCTTTGATCTTCAGCATGGGCCTGAGAAAGCTGATGAAGGTTTATTGATTGTGGCCTTTAATGGCTGAATGGTTCCTGCATTAAGAGACTGAATAGACTGAATTATTCTAAATGCCCCCTTAGTATTAGTGCAATTCATACTCTGCTTTCCGCCAGAAGTATCAATTGAAAGGGGGGTGGCAATTTGCCCCCATCCCTGAGCAAAACCGTCATCTCTCCTGCGCATATCTTTTAAATAGCCATTTGGATCCTTTGAATCAGTCAATGCCTCAACAATGTCGGCAGCGACAAACCACTATTCATCATTAAACCATGTCCTTCTTATCTTCTTCCCTTGAAAGGCAACTAATGCGTTATTGGGATCCATGAGCTTACGTAATGACTTGCCCTTTAAATAGGTTATGGGCAGAGATGTCCAGTGGCAATGCACTTAAAGATCGTTATCAGCAATAGCGATGGCTTATTTCTAACCCCCACCTAAAGGCGGCGAAGAGATAAATTAATAAAGTTTGATTAAACCATGCCCATTATGACGAAAAAGAAAACTCAGATATTAATAATCCGTGGCGGAATGACTTTTAAAAGTAAAAAAGACTACTTACATTTTTTAAAAACCAGAAAAATATCAATTGAGGAAGAAATAAAGTGGGGCGATGATTATTTAAAGAAAAAATTAGGAAAAGAGTTTGAAATCATAAAACCACGCATGCCTTTACAAGATAATGCAAAATATGAAGAGTGGAAGATTCATTTTGAAAGACAATTTCCTCACTTGAGAAACAACATCATTTTAATTGGATCATCACTAGGCGGAATTTTTCTCGCAAAGTATTTATCAGAAAATAAGTTCCCTAAAAAAATATTGTCAACTTATTTAATTTGTCCGCCATTTAATGATACTTTACACGGAGAAGATTTAGTTGGCGGATTCAAACTTAAATCAGATTTATCGATGATTGAGAAAAATTCCAAAAACCTCAATTTATTATTTTCAAAAGATGACCCTGTTGTTCCAGTATCTCACGCTAAAAAATATGAGAAGAAACTAAAAAATGCAAATATTGTTATCTATAAAAGTAAAAATGGGCATTTTAAAATATCTAAGTTTCCAGAGATTATTAAAATGATGAAAGAGGATGTTAAAAAGAAATAACTTCGCCGCCTTCCCATGATCTTAAAACACGAGATATTCAATCTATCTAATTTAAGACAAATCTTCAATTGATTTTATCTTACAATTCCAACATCCTCCATCAAATGCCCCAGTTTTTCTTTTTTAGCCTTAAGATACCTTTCATTTGTTTTATTTGGCTCAACAATCAATGGAATTCTATCAGCAACTTTCAGCCCATATTTCTCCAATCCTTTTATTTTGTGCGGATTATTTGTCAGCAGCCTTATTGTTCTCAGGCCAAGATCAACCAGTATCTGCGCCCCGATTGTATAATCCCTTTCATCTGCCTTAAACCCAAGCTTTTCATTCGCTTCAACTGTATCCATTCCCCTGTCCTGCAATGCATAGGCTTTGATCTTATTCAACAACCCGATCCCCCTTCCTTCCTGCCTCAGATAAAGCAGCACTCCTCCTTTTTCAGCTATGATCGAAAGCGCTTTCTCCAGCTGCTCCCCGCAGTCGCATCTTAAGCTTTTAAAAACATCACCTGTAATGCATTGCGAATGCACCCTTACAAGGACATTTTCCTTGTTTCTAACATCGCCTTTGACTAAGGCAACATGATGGTCTTTCTCCTTAGTTTCATAAACTATTATCTTAAAAGATCCATATTCTGTAGAAAGGCCCGCCTCAGCCTTTTTTATTATCAAGTTCCCCATTCCAAGAGGTAATTAAAATTCATTTAAATAGTTTATGAGATGATTTATAAATAAGTAAACTATTTCATAACACATGGTCTTAATAAAAGAAGCAAAAACAAAGGACGAAGTGCTGCAAGTCATTTTTCTAAGAAGAAAAGTGCTTGTTTCTGAAAATAGATATTCAATATTCAAATCAGAACCAGATAAATATGATCTTACTTCAAAAATCTATGTTGCTAAACAAGGTAATAAAGTGATTGGAACTGCCAGAGTAAGAAAAGAAGGGAACATTTACAGAATCCAAAGAATGGCTATATGTAAAAATTACAGGAAAAAAGGGACGGGAACAAGAATAATCAAAAAAATTCTTAAAGATTTTATAAACAAAAGAATCTATTTGATGAGCCCTAAATCGTCTGTTTCGTTTTATGAACAATTTGGATTTAAAAAAACCAAGAAGACACAAAAAGGAAAACATCATACTTATTACAGGCTGCAAAACTTTCAATAATCATGCCCTGGCGCCAATATCTTGAAATTGCAGCCAAGCAATTTAACAATCGATTTCTTGATCTCAGCAGGCACAGAAGTCGGCAGATCCACTCTGCCAAGCATCTTTTTGTTGAACAATGTATCGCCTGTAAACAAGACAAACTGCTTTGGATAAAATAAGCATATTGATCCGCGCGTATGCCCTGGCGTTTCAATCACCTGAAAAACCTCATCAGAAACAGCAGTTTTCAGCTCAGAATTAAACTTCTGGACCATATCATCATCTAAAATAGCCGCTTTCTTATCTTTCTTAAAATCCTCAATCTCAGCAGCACCGGCAAAAAACTCCGCATTCGCAAACAAATCAAAATTTCCAATATGGTCATAATGCAAATGAGTAAAATAAACTTTTATCACTTCATTCAAGGGAATGACCTTATCCAGAAATCTCAGCAGCTCGCTTCTCTTGCTTCTTGGTCCTGTATCAACCACAATCTTCTCATTCTCAAGAAGATAAACATTCGAGTCAGCACTCAGCTTATATATATTCTCACAAAGCTTAACAATCATCTTACATATCCTTTTTCATGCGCATAATAGCTTATAACATTAGCCAGAATAAACAGAATTAATATTACTATCACGCTTCCAAATCCCCTGATAAAAACTCCTAATACAAATCCAATCAGGAAAAATATAAAGCCAAGGATAAAAGGCACCTTTAATCTTTTTTTCCTGTAAAACCACATCCTTCCGGTCATTAAGCCGCATAAGAATGCAGTAACATACTGCAAAAAGGCAGAGCCGGCAGAAGCTGAAAGGTAAAACCCTGCAACAAGCACTATAATTGCAACAGTCTCAGCCCAGTCTGTATAAAAATCATACCCTTTCTTGTTTTTGAATAGTTTCGTCATGTTACCTTGTTCTCAAAAGTTATATAGAATATCAGCCAGCAAATAGCGCCAATAAATAATGCAAAGACAAAGGAATATATATTCAAATATGCAAATAAAACTGCATAAGCAATTATGCTGGATGCTACAAAAACATACATGAGCCTTGAAGCAAAGAAAATCCTGCTTCCTGCCAAAGGCGGAATAGGCAGTAATTGATACGCTCCGTAAACAAGGCCAATTAGGAATATCTGCTGTATTGCAGCTGAATTAATATGGAGGAACCATAAATCTATTGTCTTCAGAATAGCTCCGAATAAAATGCCTGCAATAGGCCCTGCTAATGAAGTATGGCTGAACAATGTGGTATTTGGCCCGTAACGGAACTTGCCCAATCTGTGCTGAGGCAGCATATGTATGAAAATTCCCCCTGGAGCTAAAAACCATATATATCCCCTGCTCACAAATACAAGAAGCAGGCCAATAAGCAAGCCATACCACCACATTTTGTACTCTACTCTATAGCCAAAATTCAAGCCAATCACCCTATGGCCAACCTGGTTGATCAGAACTATCAGCGCAACAAGCAATATAGAAATAAACAAATTCTTCAAGCCAAAGATCAGGTTAAATTCTGCGCCAGGCCCCCATTTCCTGAAAGAAACTATAAAAGCAACAACCAGTATGGAAATCATCAGCCCTTTAGTCTCTTCAGCGCTGAACTTGAAATACCTGTTTATCTTATCCCTCAGATCAACCAGTTCGCTCATTTCACCATATCACTTTGAGAAATAGTATATAAAATTTTGGATTTTAAGCCTTTATCATCCCAATTATTTCCTCTTCATGCCCTGCTCCGACAATCGCAGCAATCTTGGCTTTAGGGTTTTCAAGCATTATTTTCTTAAGATTGGCTGCCATCACTTCATTCCTTTCTATAACAAGCACCCTGTAAACATTGGGATAATTCTTTTTTACTTCATCTGTCAGTTTCCTAATGATCTCTTTGGAAGGAACTTTATTCAGGTCAAATTCCAGTTTCCTCCTCATAAGAAATCCTTTGAAAATATCCTTTACAAAATTCAACTTCTCCTTCCAAGTCAGGCTTTTTGAGAATTTTTTCAATGTAACTTCAATATCCTGGTCAATCAAAGCAACCCTTATATTGTTCTTTTTTGCCAGCTTTATAGCAGCAACCATCTCAGACCCGGGCTGAACTCCGACAATGGATCCAAGCTTCTTTTCAGCCCACGCCCCAAGCAAGGCAAACAGGTAGCCTTTAAATCCAATCCTTCCGATGTCGCTTATTCTTACACCTCTTTTCTCTTTCTGCAGAAGGGCAAAAAAGCGCTTCCTGTCGAGCTCCAATGCAACAATATCCGGCTTTTCTTTTTTTATAGTGTCTTCTACCTCTTTAAGCGATTCTTTTGCTATATGTGAAGTCCCTATTACAATAAGGTTCTTATGGATCATTTCTTATGGAAATCCCTTCTTTCTTATAAAGTTTCTCTTGCAGAGTAGAAAAGTTTAAATAGTTGAGTAATTTTAGGGAAACTATAATTTTAATTAAAACTGAGGAGGTAGATTTTATGTTAAAAATGAAAAGGATTTCTGAAACATATGACATGAAGGTATTTACTGACAATGGCGAGTATTTCGGCGATGTTGAAGAGAGCATTCTCACGCAGACAAAGGTGTTTGGATGGCGCGTAAGGGCAACAAAGAATTCCTTCCTAAACAAAGTGCTGGGCAGCGCAAAAGGAGTTATAGTTCCGCATCAATTGGTTAAATCCATCGGTGATGTCATGATCATCAGCAAAGCAGCTGTTCCGAGCTATAATCCTGAAGAAGAAGAGAAGGCATAAATTTAATTTCTTAAATGCAAATATTCCATCCAGTCTTTGACTGGTGGTTTGTAAGCGAAACAACCCATTACGAATATTTGCATTCTTAGAAACCCGACCGAGCGAACGGAGTGAGCGAGCAATCCCCTCATCTGTGATGAGGGGTGTCGGGTTTCTCTTGAATCAAGAAATAAGATCAGGAAACATACTCATGTATTTGTTGCGTTGTAGTTATGTCCTCTATCCTTGTTTTGTCTTTTCTGATCTGCTTGAATGTCGGAATTCTTAACGAATGCGCCCTTTCATTGTCATAACCGAGGCCGCAGCTATGCCAGTTGTCGCTGTATGTTATATCCTGCACTTGCACCTCAACTATTACCGGATCTTGCATTCCCACTATTCTTTCAGGTATTTTTCTTTTTATCTTTGACATCGAAGGGTTAAATGCTATGCCGCCATGTGCGTTTACAGTTTTTTCATAATCTCCGTTGACATTCACAATATTTCTCGCTTTTTTGCAGATATCTTCTTGATCCTTTTTTGCGCTTACTTTTACTTTCGCCAGCGTTTCATATTTGCCAGTTTCCCCGTTATAGCTTCCAACTAATATTGCTGAGAAAGGCTTTCCTGCTTTTCTGCTCTCAGGAGTTTCATAAAAGCCAAGGACAACAAGATCCAGCGTTAAAAATTCCTTTAATTTTATCCAGTCACTGTCCCTGCTGCCGGGAACATAAAAAGACAATGGATCTTTGGCAACAAGGCCTTCATAATTATTGCTTATTGCCTGCAGGAAAAGCTGCTGCAAGCCTTCTTTATTGGTCATATCCCATTGCTGTATCAGGCTCAGGTTTTTTGTTCTATCGACAACTTCCTCTAATATGGCTCTCCTGACCTTAAGCTGCCTTGAAAGCAATGGCCTGTTTTCAATTATGAGTGCATCAAAGATATCAAGCTTTAGGGGATATTTTTCAATAAGCTCTTTTGTTAAATTTTTTGCGCTTGTCTTTGGCCTGTTTTCAACTGCAGTGAATTCATCCAAAGAAGTGAAGTTTTCATGAGTTGGAAGCCCAAGAAGCTCTCCGTGATAATAGCCAGAAGGGAGCTTCAGCATGCCTTTTGTTAGTTCAGGAAAACATTCAGGATTCCATTCATTCAGGCTGCTTGAAAACATCTTTATTTTTTCATTGCATTTGCGGTCTATGCTGAGTAAAACGCAAAATCCGTCGCTTTTCTTCTCCGCTATTGTATTGCCTATTGCTATCGGATAATGAAATGTTGTTGCATCATTCTTGTCAAAGCTGAATTCAGCAACTTTTTTTGGAGCTATT
>JACPBO010000017.1:778-44395 GCA_016180285.1 Candidatus Woesearchaeota archaeon | reverse complement strand
GAAGAGACACAAGAAGAAACAGAAGACAGCGAGAACTTCGGCGAAGAATAAGCAGAATATTTGTTTTTTTCTTATTTTTTTAGTTAATTATTTATATCTTCATTTTTGTTGATGCTCTATGAGATTGTTCATTGCTCTTGAGTTTGGAGAATTAAAGGATTATTTCAAAGCAATACAGAGCAAACTTGTAAGCGATAATGCAAAGACCGCCTTAACCAAAAAGCATCACCTGACTTTGAAGTTTCTTGGAGAAGTTGATGAAAAGAATGCTGATTTGATCAAGGGTTCTTTAAAAAATATAAAATTTGAGCCATTCTCAGCAAAACTGGATAAAATCGGAGTTTTTCCGAATGAAAACTATATAAGAGTTGTTTGGATCGGGCTTAAGCCAGATAATAAGATCCTGGAATTGCAGCAGAAGATTGACGAAGCTTTAGCTCCTCTTTTCAAAAAAGAAAAAGGCTTTGCAGCGCATATTACGCTTTGCAGGGTTAAGTTTGTAAAAGATAAAAATGAGCTTATGAATTTGGTCGGCAAGATAAAAATTGAGCCAAAAGAAGTCATGATTAAAAATTTTAAATTGATGAAAAGCACTTTGACCGGCGAAGGCCCGGTTTATGAGGATCTGGAAGCGTTTAGCGCTTAAATTAATGGAAAAACTTAAATATCTGTTCTGTTTTCCATGCATTATGAACATTAAAACCACTATGCAAAATGCGATTTTGTTCTTTGTGCTAGTGGTATTGCTATTGTAAAGCTCAATTGATTTTCGGGCTTTGCATCATTGTTTATCATTTTATTTTTCTCTAAAAAATTTAAAAAATAAAAATCAGAAGGAGGTAAAAATGGAAAACGGCGCATTGAAGGAATTGCTGGAAAAGCACGGCAAGGATATTGTTAGCTTGTACAACGGCTCATGCAATAGAGCCAACATAGTTTCAGTGCAGCCGGGTTTTGAGCATATTCTGATAAGAAATGGTTCGGGGATCACAGGAATAATAGGAGCAAATACTGTTGATTCTGGCCTTGCTGAAAGGCTAAGAAAAGAGAACTGCATTTTAAAATATGATCGTTCAATCGCATATGTTCCGACAGGGAATGGTGTGCTGATGTGCATAAAAGGCATAACAAGAAAGAGAAAAGGCTATGCTGATAATGGCGATCCTGGCAAACCAATTGAAGACGAGCTGAAAACAGGGTATAGCTATGAGAAAATAGAGCTTTAGCCAGTAAAAGCATAAAAATTTATAAATCAAGTTGCAAACTGTAATCAAAATGGCAGATTTCAATAAGATAAGCAGGAAATGGCAGAAGAAGTGGGAAGATGCCAAGATATTTGAAGTTAAAGAGGATCCAAAAAAGAAGAAATTCTACTGCCTTGAGATGTATCCATATCCATCTGGGTCAGGGCTCCATATGGGGCATGTCCGCAATTATACAATAGGAGACTGCTTTGCCCGCTTTAAAAGAATGCAGGGATTTAATGTGCTTTATCCAATGGGCTATGACAGCTTTGGATTGCCGGCTGAAAACGCTGCAATAAAAGCCAAGTCGCATCCCAAGATATTCACCGAAGATGCTATTAAAAATTTCATAAGGCAGCAGAAAGAGCTTGGATTGAGCTATGATTGGAGCAGGGTTATTGCATCTCATACTCCTGAGTATTACAAATGGGACCAGTGGATCTTCCTGAAAATGTTTGAAAAAGGATTAGCTTTCAGGAAAAAATCCGTTGTCAACTGGTGCCCTAAATGCGCCACTGTTCTGGCAAATGAGCAGGTGCATGACGGCAAATGCTGGAGGCATGAGGATACAAATGTTGAAGTAAGGGATCTGGAGCAGTGGTTCTTCAAGATAACAGATTACGCTGAAGAATTGCTTAAGGATATTGATGGGCTGCAATGGAGTGAAGATGTAAAGACAATGCAGCGCAACTGGATCGGAAGAAGCGAAGGAACATTGGTTGATTTTGAAATTAAGACAGATAATAATTATGTTTTGATTCACGGATATGCTGGTTCGCCTGATGCACTTTTTTTCCCATGGCTTAGAAAAGAACTTGAAGGCAAAGGATATAAAGTTAATGTTCCTAATTTGCCTGATACTGATAATCCTGATGTTATAAAACAAGCTGAATATGTTTTAAAAAATGAGAGATTTGATGAAAATACTGTTTTATTGGGGCACAGCTTGGGAGCTGCAGTAGCATTAAAGATTCTTGAAAGATTAGAAAAACCTATTAAAAAGCTAATTTTGGCTGCCGGATTTATCGAGCCAAAATTTAAAGATAAGAAAAGGCCTTTCGATGAAACTTTCAACTGGAAGTTTGATTTTGACAAAATCAAAAAAAATGTAAAAGATATTGCAATACTTAGGGCTAAAAATGATTATGCTTTGCCTCCAGAGAGAGCAGATAAAATAAAAAAAGTTATTGGCGGCGTTATTTTTGATTTTAAAGCTGAGGCAAGTCATATATGCGGAGAGAAAGAACCAGACGTTCTTAATCGATGCTTAGAAAAAATCCCAATATTTACAACAAGGGCGGATACATTATACGGAGTTACATTCATGGTTTATGCTCCTGAGCATCCAAAAGTTCTGGAGCTTGTAAAGGGAACAAGGTATGAGGCAGATGTCAAGAAGTTCATAGAAAAGGTTGTGATAGAAGACAGATTTACAAGAACAGCTGAAGACAAAGAAAAAGAAGGAATGTTTATCGGAAGGTATGCAATAAACCCATTGACAAATGCCGAGATCCCGATTTACATTGCAAATTTTGTTCTGCTTGATTACGGAACTGGCGCAATAATGGCTGTTCCGGCTCATGATCAAAGAGATTTTGATTTTGCAAAGAAATTCAAGATTCCAATAAAGGCTGTAATTAACCCAAGAGAGTATGAGCTGAATGCAGATAAGATGTCGAGGGCTTTTATTGGAGAGGGCTATCTTGTCAATTCAGGCAGATTCAATGATATGAACAATAAAGAAGCGATTCCTGAGATAAACAAATTTTTAGAGAAAGAGGGCATTGGAAAGAAAACTGTGCAGTACAAGTTAAGAGACTGGCTGATTTCAAGGCAGAGATTCTGGGGCTGCCCGATCCCAATTGTTTACTGCGAGAAGTGCGGCATTGTGCCTGTTCCGGAAAAAGAGCTGCCAGTCAGGCTTCCTGAAAATGTCGAGTTTGGCGGAAAAGGAAATCCGCTGGAAAATGTCAGCGAATTTGTAAACACAAAATGCCCCGGATGCAAGGGAAAGGCAAGAAGAGAAACGGATACGATGGACACTTTTATTGATTCAAGCTGGTATTTCCTGAGATATTGCGATCCAAAAAATGAAAAAGAGATCTTTGATAAAAAGAAAGCGGCCTATTGGATGCCGATTGATTTGTATATCGGGGGAAAGGAGCATGCATGCATGCATTTGATTTATTTCAGGTTCTTTACAAAGTTTTTGCGCGATTTGGGATTGGTAAATTTTGACGAGCCTGCTCCCCGCTTGTTTAACCAGGGGATGCTGCACAAAGGCGGCTTTGTGATGAGCAAAAGCAGGGGCAATGTTGTAACGCAGGAAGAGATTGCCCAGAAATACGGAATAGACACGGCGCGATTGTTTTTATTGTTTGTCGCTTCTCCGGACAAGGAAGTTGAATGGAGCGACCAGGGAATAGAGGGGATGTATAGGCTTGTGAATAAAATCTATTCTTTTGTCTCAGAAGCAAAGCTTTCAAAGGAAAGCTCAAAAGAATTATTGAATAAGATGCACAAAACAATAAGGGATGTTACAGATCACATGGATGCCCTTGAATTCAATACAGCAATAATACGGCTTTCAGACTATTTCGATCACCTTGCAAAGTACAGCGCATCGAAAGAAGCTGCTGAAGCTTTTATCAAGATGCTGCAGCCTTTTGCGCCGCATCTGGCAGAAGAATTATGGGAGATGATGGGAAATAAAGGGTTTGTTTCTTTGGCAGAATGGCCTTCTTATAACGAGAAATACATTGATGAAAGCTTAGATGCTTCTGAGAACTTTGTCAGGAATACCATTTCAGATGCAAGAAATGTTTTAACGCTTATTAAAAAAGAAAAACCTGGCAGGATAACATTAATCATAAGCCATAAATGGAAGTATGATTTCTTTAAAACGCTGAAAAAAGAACTTAAGAAAACGCATGATGTAAGGGAGTTGATGAGTGTTTTGATGAAAGATTTTAAACAGCATGGAGCCGAAGTTTCAAAAATAATCCCTGCTGTTGTGAAGGATATGGGAAAGATGCCTGTTATTGTATTGGATCAGAAAACAGAGTTTGAAGCTTTGGAGAAAAACAAGGAAGCGATTGAAAAAGAATTTAACTGCGGGATTGAAGTTGTAAATGCAGAGGATTCCAAAGAGCAGAAGGCGAACAATGCAGCGCCTGGAAAAGCTGCGATTTTAGTTGAATAAATATGCACGCTTAGCCAACAGATTTATAAATAAAATAATATTTTGTCAAAGAGAAAGGGGCAGTAAATCACTCCAGCGAATTATGGGAGATTTTGGAGGCAATAAAATGGATGATGAATATCAATTAGTACCTGATAATGAACTTGATATGAAATACCGACCAGATCAAATACCAAATTATCGAGCACTTAAAGAAATTGAAGCTATAATGCAGAAAAGCATTCCTGATGGTTCCTGGAGGGGAAGTTGGGGTCTTTTTGTTAATGGAGAAATGAGGGCATACAACATCCACATTGATGGGTTAAAGAATATGACAAAAGAAGCATTAGAGAAAAAAATTCCTGTTCTTTTAGTTCAATTTGGTGCAGCTCAAAACATAATTATTCCTGAAGATAACTAATTTTACGTTCTTTTTTAAAGCGCAGATACCAATAATTACATACAGAATTCTTCAATAACTTTCTGAGATTCTGCAAAGGTTTATATATTTCTTGTCATGTAAACTTAGAATGGTGTTTTGGAAGGGATTTTTAAGATTCATTGTAAAGCTTGTTTTTGTGATTGCTTTATTTTTAACAATCTTTCTTGTTTCCTTTGCGCAGCTAACAAATAAGGATGCTATAAAGCCGGTGATAAATGACATTCTGACAGCGCAGCTTCAGCAGGGAATCGGGGAGGCAAATCTGGAGGAAGCGCATGCGCAGCTGGTGCAGGAATGCGGAAACAAGGAAGCAATAGAGCGGGAATTCTCAGGAATGATGGTTTCAGTGAATTGCGCAGAGCTAAATGCAACTCCTCCTTCTGGATTGATGAATCTTATTATAATGTCTTTGTTTGACTCTCTTTACAATAAAAAATATGACTGCTCCCTTGTTGAATGCCTTGCAAAGCCGGATAAAAGCAATATGCTTGTTTTGTTTAATGCGTCAACAAATGCAATGTTCTGGAATCTTTTTAATATTTTTCTCATTATCACTATAGTTTTTGCAGCAATATCCATTCTTATCGCGGAAAAATGGTTTAAAGAAGTGAGAAGCATCGGAATTCGCTGCTTAACTATTGGAGCAACATTCTTT
The DNA here is from genome assembly GCA_016180285.1 of Candidatus Woesearchaeota archaeon. Taxonomy (NCBI): domain Archaea; kingdom Nanobdellati; phylum Candidatus Woesearchaeota; species Candidatus Woesearchaeota archaeon. Next base: position 38,873 of record JACPBO010000017.1, on the reverse strand, counting down.
ATAGTGGGATTTTTAACTAATTTGCTTTTGCCAAAAGAAAACGCAGCGCTTCTGCCGGTAATATCAAAGCTTTCAGGCAACATAGCTGCGGATTTTATTGTGCTGGTTGCGATCGGGATAGCGCTGACTGTTGTTGGGGTAATATTTGCAAGGCTGAATAAGGGGAAGGGTTCATCTTAAAAGGTAATACTTTGAATTATTCCATAATACCAAAAATATGTCTCGCTTATCCATAATTACTAAAGAGTAGTAGTAAAAACGAAAGATTTATAAAGGCATTATTGTTATTTATTATAAAATGCCACAAGATTTTCCAGATATAAAAAGTTTAGAAATGTATGCAACAGAACTAGAAGTCCATCCTGTGCGGGGTGAAAGCGAGAAAGAATATAGGGCCAAATTGGCTTTAGCAGTTTTAAAGAGATATAAAGATGCTGTTCTTGCTTCTGAAATTATGTTTGGGAAAGGATGGGATAAGTTTGAGAAAGGAGAACAAGGAGCAGCTCTTTTTTTACATAGGCTTAGTGGAAAAATTGAAAAAGCAAGATACACCGCGAATGGCGATAGCCATTTCAATATGCCTTGGAAAAGTTATAAGGCTATTCTAGAAGAAAATGGATTTAGGAGAGTTCTTTCTTATGAGTTTGAAGCGAACCCTTTTGGTAAAAAAGTAAAAGAAGAGTATACACTTTGGGTTGAAGATAAAAAAGCACTTTTGCTCGCAGCAGAAAGTTTTAATGGAGAATGCATGAATTCAACAAAGTTGTATTATGAACTAAATATTCGCAAACCGTATGAAGAACTAAATGAATTGGAAATAATATTGTTGGGAAATGTATTGGAGACATGCAGTCATAGTCCACTAATGAGGTTTGAAGCTATTTGTATCGATCGAGATGTAAGAGAAGGCTGAAAGAACACATATACGCAATAGAATCTTCTGGATTCGAGACTAATAATCCCTGGAAATGTTTTGATGAGCATTTTTTATGGTTGTGCGATTATTCAGAAACAAAAGTCAAAGGACAGGATTATGAAGCAATAGCAAGAAGAAAACTTAATTCTTTACCCAAAGATGTGAAGGTTATGATTGGCATCAAATGAATTTTCCATCAGCCAACATAGCTGAGCTGCTTCTTTTCCTGGTCTGTCATCGCCTTCTGGCTCTTTTCAAGCAGGCCTTTTAGTTTTTCCTCGAATTTATGGGCTTGCTCAAGCAATGGCTTGTAGTCAACTTCCAAACTGAGATATTTATCCAGAACCTTTATTATCTGCGCAGACGCCCTGCTGTCCGGAAGATTTGTATGGGCTTCTGCAAAGATGCATGTGAGAGGAAAATCTGATTTTAAAAGCAATGCAGATGTAACGCCTATTATTATGCCTTCTTTCAGCTCTTTTATTCCTGTGCTTTCCAAATCCTTTTTGATTTTTGCATTGTTCGAATTGAAGAAAACCCTGTTTTCCTCGCCTAACCCGGCATTAAGGCCGCCAACTCCTTCCAGGCAGATAACTTCTTTTGCAGCCAGCTGCTTTGCAACATTGAGGATTAAATCAGCGGCTTTCCATTCCATTCCTGCAACAGCGGATATTGAATGGATGATCGCAATATTATATTTTTTATTGTAAAATATTCCAATAGGGTCAACAACCTTGCCGTCATGGATTGCAATTGTTGCCGGAAGGTCATCAAAGTAGTATTTTCCAATCTGCTCGCATTTAAGGTGCTCTATCAGAAATTCAGTTGCAATTGTTCCAACTAAGCCAAAACCTGGAAAACCCTCTATTATTATTGGATTTTTAGGCTTTTTGCTTAATTTAATTTCCATTTCAACCTCTTTTTAATTGAATTTGATGTATGTAATATATAAAAGTTTCCAATAACAAAAACCGCATTTGATATTCAGGCTAAGCTAGGGGCATTTATCATGCGGTTTTTGGGATTGAAAATTGTTGGGCTTAAACCCGCTGCTGAGCAGACAATTTTCAATAACTTTTTATATTTAATGGCTATTCCCAATTTATGATACAATCCTGTTCATTCGGATCAATTGTGATCAACAGCAAAAGCTTTGGAGATATCAAGATAATAGGCAATAAGATCATTCCGTGGCATTATGTAGAGCATCATGCAGTTGTAGAGCAGGACATGTTTGAAATCTTTGACTCAAAGCCTGATGCTGTTGTTATAGGAATAGGATTTTCAGGGTTAGTTGAGGTAAGAGATGAAGTTATTAACATTGCGAAAGAGAAAAATATTGAGCTGATCATACTGAAGACAAAAGAGGCATGCGAAGCTTACAATGCGATTCTGAAGGATAAGAAGAAGGTTGCTGCGATAATGCATTCAACATGCTGATTTGGCTTAAAAGAAATTCCAACTCATATTGCTTAAAAAATCCAGCCAACCATGGCGGGAGACGGTCAAAACCTCGCTTTGCTCGGTTTTGCCCTACTCGGCATCCCGCAGGGACAACCCCTGCCTCGTCTCCGCCATGGCTGGATTTTTCACACTATATGGTTTACTGTACATCGAAAAATTTACTTTACGAAACCGAAATCTTTATAAAGTTTTGTGTGTATTAATATATAATATTAAGTTAAAATACTTTAAATTAAGTAATAAAACTTAAATATAAGTAGAATTAAGTAATAATACACACAATGCCTAAGGAAAAGAAGAATAAAGAAAGGTATAATTTTCTGATAGATAAAGCAACGTATGAGGATTTCTCTCTGCTCTGTGAGGAACTGGGCCTGATAAGATCAAAAGTTGTTGAAAAGGCATTAAAGGAGTTTATAGAAAAAAACAGGGAATTGCTTAAAAAATTAAAATGAGCTTGAATAAAATAAATGCAAAGCTGACAATTTTACTAGGGCTGTCTCTGCTTTTAATGCCATTTGCAAATGCCCTGACTGTTAATGATTTCTTCCAGAACTTCTACGGATTGGTTGAAAACCAGTATGCTTTCTACACAATAATGTTTTTAGTGATATTTATTTTCTTATTTTCCATATTCTTCGCTCTGTCAAAGAATATACCGTTTTTCAAAGCCAGCGGCGGAAGTGTCGGTCCTGCAGGGCAGATATTCGCATTATCGCTTTCAGCAATTGCAACCTTATCCCTGTTTTCTTATATGCAGGGAAGAGGCGGAGCCGGCTATGCATCCGGATTTTTCACAAACAGAATTGGATCATGGGGATGGATTCTGCTTGCATTGCTGATCCTGGCAGTTGTGTTTTTTGCATTGCGGAAAAAGGGCAAGGGCATTTTGGGCGAAGGCGATTTTGACGCAAACCTGAAGAAATTAACTGCATTGCTTTGGGTGATTTCATTCATACTTGTGATGTACGGCTCTATTTCAAAAAACAGGACAATCACAACTATAGGAGCTGTGCTGTTTGTGATCGCCTTGATCCTGACAGCGCTTACAGGAGGGTTTAAGTTTGGGGAAGATAAAGAAAAGGAGCCAACGCCGCCACCAGTGCCGCCTGAACCGTCAGATGGCTATGGAATAATATATGGTGTTGTTACAGATATTAATGACACTAATGAAAAGGTACCTTTTGCTAGGATACAATGCTCTGGAACAGGGGGCATGTTTTCTTCAGATGCTAATGGCACTTATTATATTCAAATCCCTGCTGGTACTTACCAGCTTCAAGCAACGAAAGAAGGTTATGAACAATATAATTCACAACCAATAACAGTTCAAAGCAAAGACAGGTTAATACATAATATAAAGATGACGCCAATTGGCGGAGTAAAAGGACTCGTAGAAGGAAGGATTGTTTATAAAAATGATATGAATAAAGGCGTAGATAGAGCAATAGTTAAGCTTTTAACACAAGGTCCAGATCATTATTACATTTTACCGATAGATCCTCAAACTTCTGATGCAAATGGAAAATTTATATTCAAAGATTTAACTTTACCAAAAACTAAAGTTGTAGTTTACGCTGAAAAAGAAGGAAAGCCAAATACACACACCATGGGAGGCAGACCTGCAGAACCTTTTGATCTTGACCAGACCCATCCAGAACGAAAAGATGTGCTTGTTGTTCTTGATGTTCCTCTTCCTCCAACACAAATGGGATATATTGAAGGCAGGGTTATAGTTTCAGAATTGGCTGAAGAATTTCCACAAAAAGGAATAAATGGTGCGATAGTGTGGGCAGAATCGAGTGGTGGAAAAGTTGGTAATGAGGCAACAAGTATATGGGGGGGTAGCGAGTATGAAAATGAAAATGATGGTTATTTTAAGATAGAAAATGTGCCCTTGAATACTAAAAACATCATAGTTCATGCTAAGTTTAGAGATGTGATAGGAAACCACATGGATGAAAAAGGATACCCTCAAGAAAAAATTGAACTTAAGGAAATAAAAATTAGAGTAAGGGTACCATTGAGAATGCAACCAGTACAAACAGGCAAAATAAAAGGCAAGATTGCTGATGTAACAAATAATGACCGCCCCATCCCTGATTCAGAAGTATCAATCGCAACAGAAGAAGGACAGTACCCAACAAATACGCAACTTAGACGACTAACAAACGGCGAATTTGAATTTGAAGTTCCACACGGCAACTATTTTGTTTATGGAAAAGCAAATGGTTATGTGAATATTAATGGCAACTCAGAAATAGGAAAACATACTGACCAGCCAGGCGGCAATCCACCACACGTTATTACAATTAACGATACAAATCCAAACCAAATGGACGTTGTTGTTCCGCTTAAGCCAAGAGGAACGCCGCCGGGACCAACAGAACTCCCGAATATTAAAGTCGAACTTGATAGCCAAACAATACAGAAATTAACAGCTGGAGATAAATACGATCATTTGATATTTAAAATAAAAAATGATGGTGGTAAAGCGCGTATTCGTCTTTTTGTGAACTTATACAAATATGTTGGCAGCTATATTACAGATCAGGCAGGTAATATAGATTACGGAAGATTAGATGCTTCGCGACAATTCAAAGAGATAAATGCTGGACAATGGCGGCTAAACATCAAAAGGCTGGTTGGAGGGGACTTTATAGATGTTAGAGCAGATAATAGCAAGCGTTTAATGGAATTAACTATGGCAAAGGGGACAATGGTACAAATAGAATTTGAAATACCGAAAAATGCGCAAGGGATTTATCATATTCAGCTGACAGCAGCGGCTTTGAGGCCAGGAAATAAGGAATACTATACAGAAGAATTTGGACACGATACAAAATGGTATATTGTTGACGTTATCAAAAAAGGAATAGAAAAAGAAATCAAAGAAGTAAAGAAGAAAACCGCTGAAGCTAAAAAGGCGGCAGAAAAAAGTATAAGAAGCGGTGAAGCAAAGACCAGTGTCAAGTGGGCTAATGAAAAAATGTTAGATGAACTGAAGTTACTTATAGATAACATAGATAACAAAATTAAAATAATTGGAGAAATGAACGAGGAAGAATATAATCGTATTTTGAAAGAGCCAAAATTTAAAATCAACTATGACTCAATCAAGAAGATTTATAAAGCTCGATCCGCAGGAAATGCCAGTTTATTTAGGGGATATGAACAATATACTTATGAGAAAGTATTTAAGATTGCAGAAATAATATCTGATTTTTTAGATAAAAGAATAGATCCTTGGCATAAACATCCCCGATAACAACAAAAACCTTTAAATACTAACTATTCCAAGATAATGAAATAAGGCAAAAATTAGAAAAATTTATTAAAAATAAAGAATAATCAACTAGAAAACTGACAAGGTGAGAAAAATGGGAAAACATATAGGAATGCTTGGTGCTTGGATACCTGATAATTGGATTCCTATGTTTGAGCGAGGTTCGATAAGGGCAGCCCGTGCTCTTTCAATAAAAAGGCATAAGATCTATGAAAAATTCCTTAAAGCAGAAAAAGAAGACAGCATGAAAAAGATTATCGATCTTGAGAATTCAACGATCAAAACATTAATCAAAGATCTGAGGACGTTATATCTATGCATGCATAGGCAGTTTATCATACAAGAGCGTCTGGGATGGGCAATAAATAGGGCATTAAACGGATTAAAAAACACAAGAAAACAATTAAGTTTAGTAAAATATGAAAAAAATAGCATTTTGCAGCAAATATTGCCTTTAATAGACAAAAACATTGCCGATTTAGCAGAATTGAGAAGGCAGGTTATTGCTTTGCTGGACAAGGAGATAGTGATGATTAATAGGATGATAACTAAAGGGCAGATTTTTACCGGATTGATAAAAATTTCTGAAGGCGGAGCAGCTAGTGAAAATATTAGCTTAAGCAGGAATGAAGCAAGGGATGTAAAAAGAACAACGAATCTTTTTGAACGTTTGCACTTCATAGCAGCATCAACACTAAATGCAGAAAATGCAATACGATTAGTAAGACCAGTAACACCGCCATCCGCAGCAGAAAATCAGCTAATTGAAAAGGCCCTCAAAACATTCAAAAATGGTTCAGATGAACTTACAAAAACTATAAATGAAATTAAAATAGTCTCCAAAGATGAATTAAACATGATGAATGTTTTATTTTATGACCAACTTACATTAATTATGTATGAGGATGAAGACATAAATAAAATAGCTAACTTCTTTAAAAAATTGGGACAAGAGGGCTTCCCACCAATGGTTGTTGCAGACTTTTTAAGAAAAATTGATGAAAATGTATTGAAAGGAGAAAGAAAAAGGCTTCTTGAGCAGCTCAGAACAGAAGCAAGCTATGCAGAATCAAGGACAGTACATTAACAATATTAAGAGGTGATCTTATGAACAAAAAAGGAATGATCTTCACAAGGCCAAGGGACTCGATCAGCTTTGTTGTTGGATTAATACTGGCGGCATACGGAATAATTCCGCTGTTAAACGCAATAGGGCTCTTGAAATTCACTTTGCCTGCGTTTCTCACAGGCCTGCCTGCAGAGATACTGATATGGGTTGTTGCAGTAGGCGGAGCTTATGTTGTTGTAGACGGACTTATAGAGCCTAAGATGAATGCTTTGCATCCGTTTTTGATAGGTGTTGGCATAATACTGCTTGCAATAGGGTTAATTCCTATATTGAACAAATTCCATGTGATTCCGTTTTCATTGCCTTTCCTCGGAGCAAGCCTTACACCGTATCAGGTATTAATAACCATTGAAGGAATCCTGCTGATAATCGGCGGCTTTACAGAGCATTAAAGGCATTAAAATTCAGAAAACGCTGATCTTACTCTATCAAAACCTTTTTGCCAATTGCCTGGCCCGGCATGCCTGTTTCGAAAATAGCCCTTACTGCGCCGCTGTTGCCGTGGCTAGCAGCAACTTTGCCTACAATCTCCTTGCCGGTTTTGCCTTCAGTCTTGTAAACGACCTTTTTGCCTGCTAAAGAAGCTGCTTTCTCTTTATTATCAACACCTTCAACTACAATGATCATGTGGTTGCCTTTCTTTACTCTTCTGCTCCCCCTGTAATTCGAAATTGTTCCTTCCATAAGACATCAAAATAAGGGTTAATTTAAAAAGCTTTCTTTTTAGGTATGTTACTATTGATAAATACTAAAATATAGAAAGATTTAAATAAAGAATACCCTTACCATATACAGAGCGATGTTGGGATGGCAGTTGAGCAAACCTTTGTTTTTATAAAACCGGATGGGCTGAAAAGAAATTTAACAGGCAATATAATAACCAAAATTTCTAATGAAACTAACTTGGATTTTGTTGGAGCTAAAATTGTGAGAGTTAGCAGAGAATTAGCAGCAGTGCATTACGCTCATCTTAAAGACAATAAGGAGATCTATGAAGGAACAATAAAGTTTGTAATGGGTTTATTCCACGATGAAGGGAAAAAAGATAGAGAAGCAGGGTGGGAACATTATAGAAGAAAGGTTCTTGCAATTGTTTATTATGGAGATGATGCTGTTGAAAAATTGAGAGGATTATGCGGTAAAACAAACCCGCTGGAAGCAGATCCCACATCCATTAGAGGGGCATATGGCAGGATAGCAAAAGACGGCATTTACGAAAATGTAATACATGCATCAAAAAATATAACAGAAGCAAAAAGGGAAATAAAAATGTGGTTCAAGCCGCAAGAACTGATAACACTTCCCGAGAACTTGCCAGGATTTGAAGTAGAAAATTCTACTTCCTATTACCTACTATTAGGCGACCAATTAAACTGCATTGGGCTGAACTTCTCACCTGACGGTAAATCAACATACTTTGCCATTGAAGGAAATTTGTATTTAGTAGATAAAGGAGATGTTTTTATATTTCAAAATGTAGCCATTAAAAATCAAAATTTAACGCTATCTGTGCTTGAAGAAACTGTAAATAAAAATATCGACAAACCAACTTCCCAATGCGGAAAAATTATTGCGCCTTCTCATGAATTAATGTGGAAGTCTGACTTGAGGGCGTTGGAAGAGCTTTTGAAAAATCCAGAAGAAGCAAAACTTCCATTGGATGCTGTTATGGCCAAGTATCTTGTGCATTCCGAACTTTATAAAGAAATGGATTGATGTTAAACAAACATTAAAATCTTAAAATGACTCATATAAACGACAGATGCTTAAGGATGTGCAAGATTTATGACTTCAACGTATAGCTGCAATAATTGTGCCAAATGTTGCGCTAATTATGGCGAAATTAATATATATCCTAATGAAGCCCTGAAGGTAGCGCAAGCGATAAAAAAACATCCGCTTGATTTCGCATATTATTCTGACGATAGCCATTTATTTATTAAAAAAAGGCATGATTGTTTTTTTCTTGATAAAGGTAAGTGCGCTCTTCATGAGCTTAATGTAAAACCATATACTTGCTGGTCTTTTCCTAATGAATATGCTCTTGATGACAGAAAAAAAGGACTTGTTATCTCGTTCAGAAAAAGAGTGGATTGTGAAGGTGATTCAAACAACCTTAATCAAGCAGATATTGAAGCAAGAGTCATAGAAAATACTAAACAAAAAGTTGTTCAGCTCCACATAAGAAGTATAGCTCACGGAACGCCATTAAAATTTGAAGAGTATATGAAAAAATTCAATAAATTGTTTGACAAGATAGATCTAGAAACTGCAAAGCTTGCTTTGAACCGAATGAGAAATTTTGAGCCATTGGATCATATTCTTCTATAAAAGAAAATACAAAATCACCGGCAGCATCAGGCAGCCCATTGCATGGGCTCTTCCGACATCAGTCATCGGAGCCATCAGTCCGATAAATGCTGCTGTGATCATGACAAGCATTCCAAGCCACCCTGTAAAGATAAAGACAAGAACTGAAACAAACAGAATGATGACCAAGCAGAGCATTCCGTAATTGACTTTGCTTACAATGCTTGAAAAAAATCTTGCAAACCACATTGCCAGGAAGCAAGAAATAACTCCTGCAGCAAGGCCGCATGCAAACAATATTATCATGTTCTGAAGGCTTAAGCTGACAATAATCTCTTTTAAAGCTATTATTGCCCCATTTCTTGCCTTATCCAATGTATATACTGTTACAAGGCTCAGAATCATATTTACTGTGTTTATCGAGCCAACAAGTATAAGATAAGCGTACTCGCTTAAATTTGGGGTGAGCTGCATTGATATAACTGCGCCCTGCGCAGGCCCCAACCCGGGGAATGTTGTTGTCAAAAATCCTGAAAATGTCCCTGAAAACAATGCTTTTATTGTTTCAAGCTTAGGCACTTTTATCCTGCTCGCTATATTCTGCTTTGGAATCCTTACTTTTTCAAAAATGCTTGTTGTAAGCATGCTTATCCCAAACAAGCCGGACAGCATTGGCAATAAAGGGTCCTTTAAGTTTGGCGTTGAAAAAACCACTATTCCCAGTATGCCGCTCAATAAAAAAATGAATAAAGCCATTAACTTGTTCTTCTCCCTGTAAATCATGAAAATAACAACGAGCAGCAGAAACCACCCAATATAATCGCTTATGAACGGATAGAAAAAGCTTGTCAGCGGGATCAATATTGGAACTAAAACTATGGCCAAAATCAGGCCGCCCATTGATCCGATTATTGTCAATTTTACAGCTTCGTATCCCTGCCCTTTCAGCAATAACCTGTGACCTGGCAGAACGCCCATTACCATGTCAGAGTCTGGAGCGCCGAGATAGATTGACGGCAATGCATCCAAAAAAGTATGGGTTATTGACATTGAAATAATGAATGCAGCAAGAACCAAAGCTGAAGTGAAGCCGAGAAAGAACGGAGCAAAGCTGAGCAGCAATAATGCAACAAGGTTGATGTGAATGCCTGGAGTAATGCCCGTTATGATGCCGAAGCAGATGCCGATCAGAATAGCGATTGCTATTTCAAGTAAAAGCATATAGGGTTGTTTTTAATTTGGCTTTTATAGTTTTGGTTTTTTATAGATGATTCTCAATAAATGTTGTCATGATGGTCAAAGTCAACAAACAAGATGAATTTATTTTGCATATCCACTTTAAATGTCAATACAAAATGGCTGTCAATGTGAACTGCCTTAAATTCCTTCATATCATGCCTTAGATTTTTATAATGGTTTACAGAATCTTCATCGCTGCTGACAATCTCCCTTATTTTCTTGTTTATTATGTCGACTTTCTTTTTATCCCTTTTGACCAGCTTCTTTATTTTAAATTTAAGCTCATCAGAAAGTTCAAAGTCAAACATGAAATTATGCCTCGCAGAATTTATCCAGCTCCTTCAAGCTCATCTTTCTGTTTCCATATTTTTTAAAATGATTGTCTGCAATATCCATGACTTTCTTTGCATATTCATCGCTGGCTTCCCTTTCAATTACATCCTCTCCATAGATTTCAACAAACTTATTTAGAGCTTCAGATTTGTCTTTAAGACCGAATTTCGCTTTTATCACACCCAGCACCTTATTAGCATACTCATTCACTTGCATCCTTGCCGAGATCATCTTGTTTTCCATTTTACACCTCGCATACACCCAACATACACTTTAAATGCACAGCTACTATTTAAAGGTTTGGGTTTTTTAGTGTAGTTTTTATCATGCTTCATCAAAAAAATTGGATTGCTGTACTGTTGGATTTAAAGTTACAGAATTATAGAATGGCATCCTATAAGATCACTGCGATATATTCGTTGGACTTCATAAATGTATTTAAAGAAGCAAAGGATTAAATCATTTATTGGGTGATTTATGAGAGACTATTTTATAAAAATTTTTGACTTATTGAATAAAGATGTAAATCGGGGAAAACGCATTTCAGGAATTTCTGATACACTCAAAATTCCTTATTCTGTAGCAAAGAGCAATATACAAAAAATGGAAAGAAGAGGTATACTTACAACGAGAAGGGTAAATGATCATAACTTATATTTTTTAAGCGCAGGTGAAAATCAAATTATACGAAATTCTCAGACTTCACGAAGCCAGATGCCGGGTAAACTATTCTTCATATTTTCTTTCATAGTTGTTATTTTAGTTTTAGTATTCGTAGCAAAAACATCTTTGGATAAACTTTTTTCAGATTATGGGAATTATGATGGTTCATACATCAAATACATTTTATCTTTCATCGTAGTGGTTTTCGTGGGTCTTTTAGTTATAAGACCTTTTGTACTAAAATGCCTTGAAGGATGCGCATTTCATGAAAAAATAAAAAAACATTCTTCTTGGTATGTTGTATTATTGGTGGTTTTGGCAGCAGGCTGTATTATTCTTGGTAATTATTTCATTCATCAAAACTTTCCACCATTTTCTCTTTCAAAAGAGATAAATGTTCTCAGATATTCAAATGAAAATGGGTTGCTTGATTCATTTTTCAAAAATACAAATATTTCTTCTGCCTATTGCTATTCAAATAAAAATTACGGCTATCTTGTCATTAATGATACGGTGTATTGTAATTTAAACATAGAATTTAATGCACCATATCGTTTAGCCAGCATAACAGGTTACCCTTCAGATTTAGACATTCTTTACACTGGCAAAGATGAATACTTAAACATATCTCCCATTAACATTGGATTCAGTAAATATCACATTGGATTTTTAGTACCGAAGACAGATTATTGGGGATCATTGTACTTCAACATAAATCTAAATAATGGTTCAACTCTTACAAAACCTGTTTTCTGGTTTAAAATAAATGGAAGGCCAATGACTGAACAACAATACAACGAAACCATCATTAAAATAAGATCGTTTGAATGGGGCATTATATCTTTAGCCTTTATAGGTATGTCTGCATTTGTATATAATCTGAGAAAAATTGTCGAAGGAGAATGATTTGATGTGTTATAATTTTTTTCACCATCTTTATAAACTTCAACTTATTGAATAAAAATATGCTCTTCATAACCCACATTTTATTCGCATTTTTGCTCTCTCTATTCGCAAAGGATCTTTTTAATTTAAACCTCTTTAACTATTTGATGTTCTTGGCAATAATCTTGTTTTTCTCCATTTTCCCTGACATTGACACACCAAGATCAAAGCTCGGCAGAAGAATAAGGCCGTTGTCAAACATTATAAAATCCATATTTGGACATCGAAAATTATTCCACAGCTTGTTTTTTATATTTTTATTATTTGTTTTTTTATTTATGCTATTTAACTTCATAAATAAATCAATAATTTACGCAATAATCCTCGGATATACTTCTCACTTATTTCTCGATTCATTGACGAAGGAAGGAATTAACTTTTTATACCCATTTTCGAAGCTTAAAATCGAAGGTTTTATAAATACAAATTCACTTATAGAGCATATATTGGTTGTTGCCTTAACAGCCATGATCATATTTAAGTTAATGGGTGGAATTTAAATGAAAACAAAATTAGTCAAATATGCGAGCGACAAGTGCTATGGCGAAAACTATGAGAAAATAGAGCAGTGCCAGGCATGCTGGGTGAAGAACGCGTGTTTTGTTAAATATAGGAATAGGGATTAAATTTTCTAAATTATCCAATTTGCTAGGATTTCTAGTTCATTTAGGCAAAATAAACTCTTTTTCTTTTAATATTTAACCACATTAGCGTGGATACCGACACCCTCTTGGCAATAAGAGAAAAGATCAGAGAGGGCAGGTTCAGGAACAGGTCGCATGCCTTTGAGTATGCTGTAAAAGAGGCGATTGAATGATCCCTTATGATGCTTATGTATTGAGGATTGAAGAATTGCCTTGTTTTGCTAGGCATTCTATTTATCGCAAAACATATTTTTCTCCTAAAGGCACCCAGGTAAAGCAAAGAGTGCCTTTGTGGTTATCCCGACTATTTAAAACAAAAAGCCCTCTCTTTTCCAAGGAAGTAGAAGCTACTCAACACACATTTGAGACTGTGGATAAACCAACTGGCGATCCTAGTGTATCTGTATTGGAAGAAGTTATTCGCAGATATACAGATGTTCAAACAATCCCTGTTGAAAATCTCGATACGTTTGGCAGGATAGAAACGGAATACATCGGTCCGCGTTTTATGCCCGAAATAGTCCGCCAAAAACAAGGTATTTTAGACCGGTTTTTTGAATATTCTATTATGTTGCTGCATGGCATTTATGCCAAGGATGCTGGCCATGCAATAGCGCAATTCCAAATCGATATGGCAGCTAACCGCGATAAAATAATACAGGAGCTTATGCAAAAAGGCATTACTCTGAAAAAGCCAACTAAAGAGGAAGAGGCAAATGAATTCGACAGGAGATATTCTGCAAGAATTGGCAGCTCTGAATCATTAAAAGAAAAATTTTTGGAATTATTGACGAGCGGAGGAGATGCGATTATTCATGGCGATCTTGGCAGCTGCAATGTTGCCTGGTATAAAGGCAGAATCGCATTGAATGATTTTGAAAGACTTCAGTTCGGCAACCCATTAAAAGATGTTGCTTTATGCAACCTTATTGCCGGACTTGATCCAAGAAGCGAGATTCTTTTTAACGAAGATACAATAATTTCTGCTTACAGAAAAACTATTGATGAAGCAATCAGCCTAAATCCACGACTTTCATATTTAAAACAGGGTGATTTAAAGCGCACATATCAGAAAGAGAAGCTGAGGGAAGCAATCCTTCATGTCGGTTCTTATATTGCCAAATACGACTCTAGCTGCAAGAGAGCAGAGCCGGATCAGCAGATGTTGAAAAATGCCGCTGTTATGGCGGAAGAATCATTCAAGATCGTAAAGCAATTGAGAAAGCAGGATCAAAGATTCAATGAATTAGGCTATTTGCTTGCTGAAAGTTTGGAAAATGCGAAATATTCATTTTTGCAGCGCATCGGGGTAGCTTTTAAATGATAGATAAGTTAATTAAGAAACTAGAAGCAAAAGTAAACTGGATGAGATTAGAATTTAGTGGTTTTCCTTTTATGTGTTGTAAACTCGCACGTTTAGCATTATATGATGACTTTGGATTTTTAATTGTAAAAGGAGAGTATTATGGGCCATTTGATAAAGAATACCGCCAGGCGCGTGCAGCTTGGGGAGATCTGTCAGAAGATTTTGTCAAGGTTCCTCATGATTTTTCATATGACCCTGAGTTAAGATTATTCATTGATATCACTGCAAGACAGTTTCATAAGTCCAATCCTAAAGTAGTAGCTATGAGTGAAGATGATCCGAGAGTTGCTTTAAAATGGGATGACATAAATCAATCTACTACACATCATGTTTTGCAAATGTATGTTTTAAAAAATATGGGGGGCTATAAGCTCCCTTGTATTGCACCCAGAGAACTTAAACCCAAGGGAATGATTGACTGAGTAAAATCCGCTTGAAAAATACTGATTATTTTAGTTCTTTCTCTTTCTTTGTCATTGCATCAATAATAATCCCCACTGTCGGGCTTATTGATAAATAAACTAATCTTATAAATTCAGCAAGATGGTACACTGCAATATCCCCTTTCTTTTTTCTTAAGATGCCATAAATGCCGGCGTATAGTAATTCCTGGCCTGCCCTGTTTGCAATATGCAGTTTTTCTAGGTTTTTTTCAAAATACCCCTGATAGAAATTGTCAAAATAAGGCTGCGCTTTCTCAATAATCTCGATAAATTCCTTTGATATTTTTTTGTCTTCAGCCAATGCATGCGCTATCCTTAATAAACTGTGCTCTATGAGCATTAACTGATAGAATATAACATAGTTGAATACAGATTTTTCAGCAAAATTGTGCTTTATGATGGTCCTTCTTGAAAAATAGGAGTATTTATCCACTTTCATTGCATTTGCTTTCAAGATATTGATGTCGAGGGGCTTATGCTCCGTAATATGTTTGGCAAGCGCATCTAATGTTTCTTTAATAAGCAAAAAAATTCTCCTTAGAATTGTTTCTGATTTTTCTTCAGTAGGCTCGCTGATGCTTTCAAGCACGCAGATTTTATCATCATGGCGCGTAATTTCAAAGCCAATAGTATATTTGTCCAGCGTTTCCTGGATAATGTTAACCTGCTCCTTGTTTTTAATATTCAAATTAATGCTGTCAAACCCCAGCCTGTAGAGATTGGTTATTACATGGGTTACAAAGGGCGAAAAGCTTGAATCAAGCGTGAATGTTATTGACTTCTTTTCATAGCCATTGCTTATTGGTCTGATAAGCAGATTATTCTGGGTTTCTTCGATATCCACTTCTTCAGATATGCCTTTTTCTTTTGCCCATTTTATAGGCAAGGTGATTGTATAAGAATCCCTTTGCTTTATTACTTTCCTTCTCATAAATGCTGTTAATCCTGGCCCGTATTTAAATCTTTCTAAAAATTATGTAACATATGTTTAATATGGAAAACATATATATAGTAGCGCATTTTACATTTTGTAATTACGAACAAGTAATAAATTAATAAGGAGGCAAAGAAAATGAACAGAGCACAGGAAATTGAAATTATGAAAAACAGCTTAACACAAAGCAAGCTTACGCAAGGCATGGTATGGACTGATGACAGAAAAAGAATGCTTGACAGAGAGCTTAGTGTCATAAGACTTATTGGCGGTTACAGCCCTGATCTCGAGGAATTGAAAGAACAGGATTTGCTGCCAGACAAAATTTCTGCAAGAAGTGTTCATTATAAGCCGACAGGCATTGCTCCTGTTGACACATATATTGTTGAAAACCCGAGAAAACCATGCTACCTGCTTCCAGAAGCATTAGGAAATGATGGCTCAATACATGTCTGGTCAACGCACGGCATGAGCATTGGCGTATTAGTTGCAAGGGCAAAAAGCCCGTATTTTGATGAGCCAGGGCACATTACAAGGAGCGTTTTGATTGATGAAGAATCAGAAGTTAATGGAAAGCCGCTTTCATACACTATTCTGGGAGATCAAAATAGACCCCATAGCATAACCATTACTGGCGACAAGCCAGATTCTAGTTTTATAGACATAATACCAGGAAGACTTGGCTTTGATAGGGCTGGCCATGTTAGTGAAATAACGCAGATTGTAAGAGATATGCTGCCTTCTACAGGAAAGCCCGATTTAACACTGATAGTTAAGGGAGAGAAAGTCCTTACTGAAGAACGAAAAGCTATAGTAACAAGAGGCCTAAGCGACGGAAAGACATTCCACACAGACATATATGTAGGAACAATGGACTTTAGCGAATCCAGTGATCCGCTTCACACATATATGCTGAAATATGTTTTTGACCAAGGAGGCAAGTAAAATGGATAAAATTAAACTTATAAAAGCAACATTTCAAGCAGTTGAAACTCTATGCGAGAGAGTCCATAATGCAGGAATAACAAGCTCTATGACAGAGGGAACATATCATCACGAAATTGCTTATGGATTAGATATACCGCTTGCAGCAGCAAAAAGTTATTTTAGAAATGTTGTCAATACAATAGAAAATCCTGAAGTAGGTAAGGAATATGGCATATTTAAACCATTCCAAATGGCAAAGGCAATAAGAGCAACGAAAGCAGCTAAAGTAGCAATTGATAGCTTACCATTAGAACAAATTCAAGAAGTTCATGATGCTGCACAGGCTGCCTTGAGTGGTGACTTAGAAGGAAGCGTTGCGCATTATGCTAATGCTTTAAGCCACAAACGTGGTCAAAAAATTGCTGGTGAAGATGTTGCAAAGATGCAACCGGTTATGAAATCTATGGAAGCAGCGATAACATACTGTAAACTTCAAGAAATGTATAAACCGGCATTCTGATTTTTATTTTTTCTCTTTTAATTTATCGTCCTTATCGAATCCGCAACAACCTCTATCTTGTTTTTATATTCATCAACTTTACCAATCACTTCTATTTTATTGCCTTTCTTCAGATTCACTTTGTCAAACAAGACAACCAATATCTTTCCGTCAACCTCTATAGAGCTGAATTTCTCGCTGCTGCTGATCTTTGTTATTTCTCCTGAAAACCTTATGCTTCTGCCGATATAGATTTCATCTATCCTGTCAATGGAAATCTTATTTATGCCAATATTCTCAGATATAATGAACAACAAAATAATTCCGGCTATTGCTCCGATAAAGCTTATTTTCAGCAATTTATTGGCCATAAACCAGCATAATTCGCAACATTTTTAAATATTCCCCTCTTACAGAAAAATATGCCTCTTAATTTCAAGTCAACATCTGAAATTTCAGTCTCAAAAAGAATAATAGAGCAGGTCATAGGCCAGGACGCAGCTGTAGAAATCATGAAAAAGGCAGCATTGCAGAGGCGCCACGTTCTGCTCATAGGCGAGCCTGGAACCGGAAAATCAATGTTAGGGCTTGGCCTGGCTGAAATGCTGCCAAAGGAAAAGCTTGTAGATACTGTTTCATTTCCAAATCCGAATGATGAGAATACGCCTTTAATAAGAACAATGCCTGCAGGAAAAGGCCGCGACCTTGTCTTCAGGGCAAGGATTCAAACTACATCTTCATTCAAGAATCAAACAATCCTTCTGTTCATTGTTGTTTTAATAGTTTCTTTATTGCCTTATTATTTCTGGAGAAGCGGGCAAATATCAGACATTATATTTGCAGCATCTATGATGACAGGAATAATCTTCATAATCGGATTTATGCTGTTCCTTAATCTGAACAAAAGAATGAGCGCTAATGTCAAGGAATCTGTCCCAAAAGTCATTGTAGATAATTTTAACCAGAAACATGCGCCATTTATGGATGCAACTGGAGCGCATGCAGGAGCTTTGCTCGGCGATGTACTTCATGATCCGTTTCAATCCGGGGGCCTTGGCACTCCTGCGCATGAAAGAGTTGTAGCCGGGATGATCCACAAGGCAAACATGGGAGTTCTTTTTGTTGATGAAATCGCAACATTAGAGCCGGCAACGCAGCAGGAATTATTGACAGCGCTGCAGGAAGGGAAATACCCCATAACAGGGCAGAGCGAAAGATCAGCAGGAGCAATGGTCAGGACAGAAGCTGTGCCTTGCACTTTTATTTTAGTTGCTGCAGGAAATGCAGAAACAGTTGCAAGAATGCACCCGGCATTGCGTTCTCGTATCAGAGGCTATGGATATGAAGTTTTTATGAAAGAGACTATCCAGGATACTCCTGAAAACCGGGACAAAATAGCTGTTTTTGTTGCGCAGGAAGTTGCAAAAGACAAAAAAATCCCTCACTTCAGCAGGGAAGCAGTTGATGCAATAATTGAAGAAGCGCGCTATAAAGCTAATAGAAAAGACCATCTTACATTAAGATTGAGGGAATTAGGCGGACTGATAAGAGCGGCAGGCGATCTTGCAAAAGAGCAGAATTCCAAACTAGTTGAAAAGAAGCACATAGCTGAGGCAAAGAAAATTGCCAGGACACTGGAGCAGCAGATGGCTGACAGGTATATTGAAAGGAAAAAAGAATATGAAGTTATTGTGACAGAAGGCAGGAAGATAGGAAGAGTAAATGGCCTGGCTGTTATCGGATCAGAAGACGCTTACTCAGGCATAATACTGCCCATTGACTCGGAAGTTGCTTTTGGCGGAAAAGAAAAAGAGATAATTGCAACAGGCAAATTAGGGGAGATAGCAAGAGAGGCTGTTAAAAACGTTTCTGCAATAATCAAGAAATACTTCGGAGAGGATGTTAAGGATTATGATATACATGTACAATTTCTGCAGACCTATGAAGGCGTTGAAGGCGACTCAGCAAGCATAGCAGTTGCAGCTTCAATAATCTCTGCATTGAAAAATATTCCAGTCAAGCAGGATGTTGCAATGACCGGCAGCCTGTCTGTCAGAGGCGAAGTGCTGCCTGTTGGCGGAGTTTCCTCAAAAGTTGAAGCTGCATTTGAAGCAGGAATCAAAAAAGTAATTGTTCCGAAATCAAACATGCAGGACATAATCATTGATAAGAAAAAGCTTGAAAAAATAGAGATCATCCCGGTTGAGAACATTTCCCAGGTTCTGGAGCAGGCATTGTATTGGAAAGGCAAGGAAGGGCTTCTGAAAAGGATAAGAAAGATGAAACAGTAAATAAACATCATGTCCAGCCTATTTGTTCACCATGGTGCTGTCTTTTAAAAACTCCTTTGCAATCTTTTTGAGAAGTGTATGAACTTGTTTCTGTTAATGTATCTGTTGTTTAATCAATGCAATTTTCATCTTAAATTATGCCTCTCAAGTGCTTGTTTAATTGCTTCTTCAGGGGTTATTCCATCTTTAACGGAAGATTCGAATTTTCTTACAGCAGGACATGTTGAAGGTGTTGCTTGATAATTTCCTCTTCCATTAACAGTTAAAGAAGGGCACCAAGAATCATGGCAGATTTGATATTTATTACAAGATGAGCAAGGCGCATAGGATGAGAAATCATAATGTTCTGGATGCGGCATTGTTTCAACTATTTTCTTTAAATTGAACCCTTCTTCTCTAAAATTTCCAAGAACATCAAGAGTGCACAAGCACGGAGTTACATCTCCATTAGCCAAAAATGCAAGTCTTTCTTTTCCACATTGAGATTTTAGAACTTCTTCACCAGCCCATTCAGGACTTAAAAATTCAAAACAACCGTAATAAGGGATTACTTTTAATTTTCCTTCGTGCTTTCTTCTTGATTTAAGGAGGGAATCTATGGCGGCATAATGTTGTTCTGGAGACATCAGAAATCTTTTGTCTTTTTCAGGCACTCCATTAGGGATATAACAATCGAATGCTACATGTTCGAGTCCTGGAAATTGTTCGGCAATAAAATCACTTGTTCTTTCTATAAAAGGAAATGTTCTTTGTGTTATTGGAACAAAAAGCCGTGTTTTAATGCCTTTCTGGATAGAATAATTAACTGCATTTATTACATTCTCAAACATTTTAGGAGTGCCTTTTCTTTCAAGCGAGTGTGTTTTAAAATCATAGCCTCCAAGACTAAATCTTAGCCATGCAACTCCTACATCGCTAAGAGAATTTAATATCTCGCCATTAAGCAAAGTGCCATTTGTGAAAATTCCTGCAAGTATTTCATTATTGCCAGCATATTTTACCATGTCTAAAACTATTTTGGGGTGAAGAAATGGCTCACCACCGCTTAATTCGATATCTTCTAACCCTAAGAATTTTGCTTCCCTTAAAATTCCTTGAAATTCATTTAAGCTAATGCTTTGGCTATCCCTGAGCTGAAGTTCGTCTTGTTTTCTTTCTCTATTAAAACAATAGCCACAGCTACCATTGCATTTGCTCCATAATGTAAATGCCGCTCTCTTAAGTTTTGCCATTTTTATATCTCCTTAGAAGTGGTTATCAAAACAAACATAATAATATTATTAATTAAAAAGTTATCAAAATAGTAATATTTATAAAGATATTACTATTATGATAAGATTATGACAAAGAAATTAGACTTATATGACTATAAACTACTTCATGAATTAGATGGGAATTCGAGAAAATCTGCATCAGAGATAGGCAAGAAAATAAGACTTTCTAAAGTTTCTGTTAATCAAAGAATAAAGAAATTGCAAAATAAGGGCATTATAAGTAACTTTATGGTGCAGGTTAATTATAGAAAAATAGGTTATACTACCTGTCATGCTTTTTACAAACTTCAAAACATTTCATTAGATGAAGAAAAAAGATTTTACGCTTTTCTTTTAGATCATAGACTCCTAGGAAATGTTGCCAGAATAGATGGCAATTTTGATGCATATCTTGTTTTTCTCTATAAAAATAATGAGGACGTAGAGAAAATTTTATTGGAGATAAATCAACATTTCGGCAAGTACATTAAAGAAAGGACAATCCTTCCAGTTGTTAATGCAAGGTATTTTGGCAGAAGATATTTAATAAAATCTGAATCAATTCCGCCAATAAAAAGGGAAAAAGAAGAAAAAATAATCGAACTTAATAAAGTAGACCATTCTTTACTGCAGATTCTCTCACAAAATGCCAGAATACCCATTGTAGAATTAGCTGAAAAATTAAAAATAACAAAAGATATAGCTCACTATAGGATTAAGAAACTGGTAAAAGAAGGAATTTTGCAGAAATTTACTATAAATCTAAATCATGAAAAGTTTGGAAACTCTTTCTATAAAATCTTAATTAATCAAAATTATGAAAAAGACGAGAATGAATTTCTGTCTCAGATTTCAACATGCCAAAATCTGATAAGAACTATAAAAGTCATTGGTTCATGGGACTTGGAATTAGATTTTGAAGTAACTAATGTTCAAGAAATGCGAGCAATCTTAAAAGAAATAAAAGAAACTAGCGGAGAATACATGAGAGATTATAATTCTCTGTTTGTGTATCAAACTGACAAATTAAATTATTACCCTTTCTAAAAGAGAGGCATAACCTCAATTTTCCGAAACTTATTTAAACCAGCTGTAAAAGATAGCCTGTAAGGGGTGAGTAATATGGCAGTAAGGCTTGATGAAATTAAATTTTGCCCGGAGTGCGGCACTGATAATATCTTCTATAATGAAAAGGCAGCCGAAATCATCTGCCAGGACTGCGGAGCCATATTCACAGAGTTGACTCCTGAGCAGCAGGCAAAGTATGAGCAGGCATCTGAAATCCTGAAGCCATTGAGCAAAACAGAAGCTAAAACTGACAAGGCAAAAAAATCAAATGTTTCTAAAAAAGCAAAAAAGAATATTAAAAAAGCAAAGGCGAAGAAGCAAAAAGTAAAGAATAAAAAAGCAATAAAAAGATCAAATCCGAAATCAATCAAAAAGAAGAAAAGAGGATTTTTAAGGTTTTGGTGAGTTAGATTTTTAATACTCAATCTATAGGAAAATCCAATTGTTTTTTTGGAATGCCCAACAATAATCCATATTCGATAGCAGGTTTCCAAGTCGCTTTATTATCATAATTGAACTCAAATTTTTTATTTTTAAAAATAACAATAATATTTCTTCCTTTCCAAAAATGCATATACCATTTTGGTTTAATATTTTTAGACAAATTTTCAATGTCATTTTTTGAAACTTTTACAGTATAAAGATGCCGCCTTTCAGATGGAATTTCTTCTTTTGTGATTTTTAATTTGATAATTTCTAAATCGTTGAGGACTTTATTATTTTCTAAACTTTCTTCAATAATTACTCCCTTATATTTTTCATTCATATTATCTCCAATCCACATCCACTTGATCTGTCCTCCAATAAGGCCTGATGTCGATCTTATCTAAATCTTTAGTTGCTTTCTTTCTTTCCAAGATCCCTTGCCAGGCGATCATGAGGCCATTGTCTGTGAGAACATCATTTGGCGGAATAAAACAATTGCTCTTTCTGTCATTGCACATCTTAATGCACATCTCCTGCAATCTTTTATTGCACGCTACTCCGCCGCCAAGAAGCAGCTCATTTTTACCGCAATGCGCCATTGCCCTTTCTGCAACTTCAACAAGCATTGAAAAAACAGTTTCCTGGCATGAATAAGCCAAATCTTCTTTGATGAATTCTCCGGATTTTATCTTTTGCTTTAAATTTGTTAAAATCCCTCCGACTGAAATGTCCATTCCCTTAACACAGTAAGGCAGCTCAATATATTTCTTGCCTTTTAATGCAAGCTCATAAATCTTCGGACCGCCTGGAAAGCCAAGCCCAAGCTCGCGGGCAAAGGCATCGATGAAATTACCGACGCCATTATCAAGTGTTTCTCCAAAAATCCTGTATTTGCCGCCTTCATAGGCAATAACCTGCGTATTTGCGCCTGAAACATAAAGCAGAACCGGGTCTTTGGATTTTGTCAACAGCTTTCCAATCTCGAGATGGCATATGCAGTGATTTACTCCGACAAGAGGAACATTTAATTTTCTCGAAAGCTCTTTTGACTTTTCCATTCCGACAATAAGGCATGGAGCAAGACCAGGGCCTTGTGAAAATGAAATCAAATCAATATCTTTCAGAGAAATATTTGCTTTTAGCAAGGCATCGCCAACAACCTTATCCTTAACCCTTAAATGATGCTCTTTCGCTTCCTTCGGATGTATTCCGCCTTTCTCAGTTGTATAGCTGTCTTTAACATTCGCCAATATTTTTCCTTTTTCACCTATTACGCCTGCGCTAAAAGTATGCGCAGTTGATTCTATTCCGAGACAGATCATTATAATGCAAGAAAATAAATGAATTTAAAAAAGTATTGTTAATTACGCGGAATTATCTTAAAGGCCTGCCAGTTATACCGCCAGAAGCCGATACGCTGGATGAAAACTTGACAGAAGCGCCCAGTATATCAAGACCGGGCTTCCATTTGTCACGCAATGCATAATAGCAGCAGATTATAAATGTTGATGAATGCGAGTGCATTTTAATAAGCTGCATAGGATCATATATGAGCTCTACCATGTCTGCATCTTTACTGTATTTTAGAAATATGCTCTCCTTACCGCAACAATACCGCACATAGAGCTTATTTTTTATCATATTGTACTCGAGCATAAAATCGTTCTTGTCCTTGATACTGTCCATCTCAAGAATATCAGAGCCAATAGACTCTAAGCCCTCAATTATAGGAACTATTGCGCCGTCAGGCTCTACCTTAGCAATAACTTCGTCAAAAATTCTCTTTATACTTTTCTCATTATGAATAAACAATCTTAGAATCGGTTCTGTGTCAGATTCTTTGAACTTAGCAACCAACCCGCTGTATTTATTGTTAAATAGCTCAACATATTTCTTACAAATCGGAATATTGCGTGTAACTCTTTCATCAACAACGCCAAGCTCCCTGTCGAGTTCAATTGTCATCCTGATAAGCTGTATGAAATCGCCTTCAAATTCATCAATATGCTCCAAAGGATAATCAGCTAATGCGACCGATATCATGGCGCTTATGGAGTATTGACACGTATATAAAACTTTGCCCGACAGATTTAGAAATCGTAGTTCACACTATCAAAATAATTTTTAAAAAAATAAAGAATAACCATGCATAGAGTATTCAAAGTCGAACTGTTGGAAATCGCATGCTGAATGCATTGCCGAAGCTTTGCACGTACACACCGATTCCATTGAACAAGTCTTTTGCTTGTGTTCATTGTGTCTATTTTCAAGGAGGGCTTCGAGCTTAGATGCTTTCAGCTCTTATCCCTTAAAAGCGTAGCTGTTCAGCGTGCCTTTGCAGACAACTGATTCACCAGAGGCTTCGAATGCCCGTTCCTCTCGTACTAGAGCATTCTTCCTTTCAGACACAAAGCATTTCCAGTAGATATTAAACAAACTGTCTCACAACGTTCTGAACCCAGCTCACGATCCCTTTTAATCGGTGAACACCCGCACCCTTGGCCGCTTCTGCACGGCCAGGATAGGTAGAGCCGACATCGATGTAGCAAGCCGCGCCGTCGATGTGAACTCTCAGGCGCGACGACTCTGTTATCCCCGGAGTAACTTTTCGGTCATCTCTAGCCCCCAGCAAGGAGGACATAGAGGTTCGCTAGGCCACACTTTCATGTTTGGATTCTTTCTTAGTGGAAATCCAATCAGGCTGACTTTTGCCCTCGCACTCAACTTCGGATTTCTGACCCGAATGAGTCAGCCATTGGGCTCTGCTGATACTTTTTCAGCAGAGTGCCACCCCAGCCAAACTGTCTATCTATCGCTGTTTTAACTTTCGTTAATTAGCGACGTAAGTCTTAATGAGTGGTGTTACATTGGCGTCTACACTTAACCTAACGATTAAGCTTCAAACGACTCCCACTTACGCTATACACCAAAACTCACGTTGCAACAACAGACTACAGTAAAGTTTCACGGGGTCTTCACTTCCCACTGGAAATCTCTGGCTTTTACACCAGAAAAGAGTGTTCAGAGGACTTCAATTGGGGACAGTGAGGATCTCGTTACGTCATTCATGCGCGTCGTCATTCAAACGACAAGGTATTTCGCTCACATCTGTTACTTTAATGGCCTCTTAGAGGCGGCTGCGCATTTCTGCACAGCTCCTAACATCGCTGTTAGGGTCGGACTATATCTTACTCCTGTTTGGAGTTCCGGCATATAGTCTCTGAGGATTCTAGATTTCTTTTGACTTGTCGGTTCATCTGAGAAGCCAAGTTAGCAATTTCATGTAATCCTTCCTTTGTCAGATGCTGTTTGCTGTTCATCAATTCGATGATTTGAGCAAAGATTTCAAAGCTTCTTTTCTTCGAAGTTTCAAGAGGATTTTCCTTGAAAAATTTTATCAATTTATTCAAGTTTTCGATTCCCCTTACTCTGAACTCTTTTCGCTCATCGTGATTTCTTTCAACGCTTCCAAAGCCAAAAAATAATTTCAACTTATGAAGCACTTGTTCATCACGCTGATGCTGAACAACTCTGAATTCGGGAAGAACTTGCCAACCTAGAGTCATTTTTGGTAGCTTGTTTATGGCTACATAAAAACAACCTTCTCCATCGACAAACCCTGTGATCCACTTATCATCTAGTCTTTCCTGCTGATTGTCCGCACTCATCACATTTTCACCAATAACACTTGCGCATTCAGCTTTATAAGCTTTATGCGCACACTTGTCCACTGGTAGTGTGAGATTCTCGGATTTTCCAGCAAATAGCCAGATTTTATTAAGGCGACAAAATCACCTTAAGAGAGTTATAGTTACTCCCGCCATTGACCTGTCCTTAGCCTCCTTGAATAGAGGTTTGAGATACAAGCATTGGGCAGACGTCACCTTCCATACGCACCCTTGCGGGCTAGCGGAAAGCTAAGTTTTTGTTAAACAGTCGGACCCTCCTTGTTATTGCACCTTGCAATCGCACTTATGCAGCACGACCGCAGGGACCCCTTCTACCTAAGCTACGGGGCTAATTTGCCGAGTTCCCTCAATTGAATTAATCCTTCACACTTTAGGCTACTCACCTAGGGGCACCTGTGCTGGTTCTGGGTATAGTTATTCAAGATTTTTTTCAGTTCCTTTTTCATGGACTCCTGGCCTAAACCAAATATTCCATAGGAATACTCATCTCAGATTTAATCTGGTTCTCATCGTTACGATACTCCCCAGATTTATTCTGATTGGCATGATAAATAACCATGTTGGTCCAGCCAAAAATTTCAGAAACTGAACTTGCGTTGCCGCACATACTCGAACAGTAAAGGAATATTAACCTTTTTCCCTTTCCTAATACACTCCAATTGGGAGATTAGTTAGGACTAACTTACCCTTGACTGATTTGCATTGTCAAGGAACCCTTGCCCTTTCAGTGGCAGTGATTCTAACACTGCTATGATCCTACTGACGCCAGGATTTTCATTTCTATGAGGTCCACATCCTCTCGCGAGAATATTTCTGCCCTCATAGAACGCCTGCTTACCACACATCCGAAGATGGTCTATAGTATCGGTAACCAATTTAGCCCCGTCCATTTTGGAGGCCAATAGTCTTGACGAGTAAGCTGTTACGCACTTATTATAGGGTGGCTGCTTCTGAGCCAACCTCCTCGCTGTCTTAGACTATTGACGCTCTTCAGCCTATAACACTTAATTGGTTTTTGGGACCTTAACTATAGTCTGGGTTGTTCCCCTCTCGGAATTCAAGTTTACCCCGAATCCCCGTTTCCCAAGGTCTTAGACGCTAAAATATTCGGAGTTGGACAGAGGACCGACTTCTTTCGAAGCCTAAATCCAAAATCCGTACCTCTACCATCTTAGCTGTCTCACCTGAGACTTGACTGCGGCCAACTTCAGCAGGAACCAGCTATCACCAGACTCGATTGGCTTTTCACCCCTAGCCCAAGGTTAGGATAGCACTTGCTCGTAGCAGAGTTGCAGGCCTCCACGAGGTTTTACCCCCGCTTCGCCTTACCCTGGGTTAGATCGTCTGGCTTCGGGTCGCACTCAAGTGACTAAAGGCACTTTCACACCTTGCCCCTCATTGCTTGCGGGCAATTGCTTTCGCTTCGGGTTCTCTTTTTAAGATTACCCTTGCCACTCAAATGCACTCCCTGGCACGTTATTCGAAACGCATGGTGCAACTCCTAAGAGCCGCACCCCACTATTGTTATTAGGTTTCAGGTTCTTTTAACTTCCTGTTAAGGGTTCTTTTCAACTTTCCATCGTTGTACTTCTACGCTATCGGACTCTATACGTGTTTAGAGTTGGATGTTGATGCCACCCAAATTCCTGTTTAGTATCCGGTAAACAGTACTCAAGATACTGCCACATCCTCTGTTTTACCTTTACGGGACTATCACCCTGTTGCGCCCTCCTTTCCAGAAGAGTTCAAGTCAAACAGTAGGACTAAAAGGCAGTCTTCAACACCACATCTCTTTTATCTTTCAATAAAAGATTCAGTTTGCTCTTTGCTGTTTTCAGTCGCTCTTATTAACAGCATCTCGTTGATTTCTTTTCCTGCAGGTACTAAGACGTTTCAATTCCCTGCGTTCCCGATCCTTTCGGATCTAATGAGAAGTCTCATTCAGAGATCTCTGGTTCAAAGCTTACATGCAGCTAGCCAGAGCTTAATGCAGCTTGTCGCATCCTTCTTCGGCGTTAGAGCCGAGTCCTTCACCTAATAACATTTTTCTGAACACTCTATGCATGGCTTCATAATCATTACACTAGGATTAAGATGTAATTTTTCTACCTTTAATATTCGATATTACAATACCGAATATCTGATTAAAAATGGACCCGTCGGGACTTTCAAAAATGGTCCGCTGGGCCATAATAAACGTGATTTTTTGAACCCGAGGCCCCCGCCTTTCTTTAATATTATGCAAGGGCGATGCTCTACCAGTCTGAGCTACGGGCCCATATTATGAATTTTAGGGCAATGATACATCGACAATATAAAAATAAAAAGGAGGTGATCCAACCGCAGGTTCCCCTACAGTTACCTTGTGACGACTTAACCCTCCTCACTGGGCCTAGATTCGATTTAATCAATAAACCAAACCTCATCTAGACTCTGCTCGGATGGTTTGACGGGCGGTGTGTGCAAGGAGCAGGGACATGTTCACCGGACGCTGTTGACGTCCGATTACTAGGGATTCCAACGTCACGAGGACACTTACATTCCTCGATCTGGACCAAGATAGGGTTTAGAGGTTTAGCTTCTCCTTTCGGAGTCGCAGCCCATTGTCCCTACCATTGTTGCGCGCGTGTAGCCCAGAGCATTCGGAGCATACAGACCTACCGTTGCCTGCACCTTCCTCCTTGTTTCCAAGGCAGTCCCTACAATGTGCTCGATCACATAATTCGTTAGCAATTGTAGGTACAGGTCTCGCTCGTTACCTCACTTAAGAGGACACTTCACAGCACGAGCTGGCGACGGCCATGCGCTACCTCTCGGCTTGTTAAGTAAGGTCTTCAGCCTGACTTTCATCCTGCCGTCGGTTCTGGTGAGATTTTCGGTGTTGAATTCGATTGAACCGCACGCCGCACCCCTTGTAGTGCTCCCCCGCCAATTCCTTTAAGTTTCGGTCTTGCGACTATACTTCCCAGGCGGCGAGCTTAGCACCTTCGTTACGACACTGCATATTCCCGAAGAATATGCAACACCTGGCTCGCAGAGTTTACAGCTGAGACTACTCGGGTAGTTAGCGAGTAAATTTCCACTACTTCCAGATTCAACTCGTAATTGTAGTTTAACAGCGAAATTTACGAGTCTAACTCCAGAAATTTTTATAAGAAAATTTCTCGTATCTAATCCGGATCGCTCCCTCAGCTTTCGTCCCTCACTGTCGGAGTTGTTCTAGTCAGACGCCTTCGCCACAGGTAGTCTTCAATGGATTATAGCATTTTACCGCTCCCCATTGAATACTTCTGACTCTTCCCAATCCCTAGTCTGATAGTGTCTTCTGCACGTTGTTAAGTTGAGCCTAACAATTTCACAAAAGATTTATCAAACCAGCTACGGACGCTTTAAGCCAAATAATTATGATCGCCACTTGTGGTGCTGGGATTACCGCGGCGGCTGGCACCAGTCTTGCCCACCACTTATTCTCCAAGATTTTTGCTCTTGGCAAAAGCCTATGTAAAAACATAAGCACTTAGGGTCCCCTTATCACGCTTTCGCGTAGTGTAAAGTTTTCGCGCCTGCTGCACTCCGTGGAGCTAGGGCCAGTATCTCAGTGCCCTTCTCGGGGCTATCTCTCTCAAGACCCCTACTGATCTCCGGCTTGGTGAGCGTATAAAATTCTGACGGAGTTTTATTGTTTCCTTCAGAAATACATTACCTCACCAACAACCTAATCAGCCGCCGACTCATCTTATGGCTTTGCATTTCAGAGAAGGCGCATTCCAGCCTCAATCCCCTGCCAGGTATTACCCTCAATTTCTCGAGGTTATCCCTGACCATAAGGCAGATTATCGACGTGTTACTGAGCAGTCTGCCGGGACTCTTGCGAATCCCAAGACTTGCATGGCTTAGTCGAACCCTAATAGCAGCGATCTTCCGCAGGATAAACGGAAATTATAGTTAATCGCAGACTAACTTGTCAATATCATTGCCCTAATTCATGCCCGATACCAATATCGAGCATACATGGTAATTGTGCATTTAAAAAGCAGAAACTTTTTTTGGAGGTGATGTTTATTTTTGGATAAAGAGGGGAAAGGTTGTTTATTTATAAAGATTTCTATTTTGATGCGGGCATTATCATTTTAAATTAAATAAAGTTTATAAAGATGCTGTTTCTTTTAATGCATGAATGGTTGAGATTTTTGCAATTGGCGGCTATAATGAAGTTGGAAAGAATATGACTGCCATCAAAGTCGGAGATGAAATTGTTATTCTTGATATGGGCATACACCTGGACAGCTATATAAAATACACGCAAGATGAGGATATTGAAAATTTAAAAGAATCAGACCTTAGAAAGGCAGGGGCTGTTCCTGACGATATGCTGATATATGATTTAAGAAAAAAAGTTATAGCGATTATTCCAAGCCACGCGCATCTGGACCATGTTGGCGCCATCCCATACTGCTCCAATAAGTATGACGCTCCAATCATATGCACGCCATTCACGGCAGCCGTTATAAAGGCAATCATGAGGGATGAAAAAATAAATTTAAGAAATGAAATAAAATCCTTAAACATAAATTCAAAAATAAAATTATCAGAAGACATTACTGTTGAATTTATAAATGTAACACATTCCACCCCCCAGACAATAATTGTTGCATTGCACACTAAAGAAGGCGTTATTTTATATGCTAATGACTTTAAGTTTGATTTATACCCGACATCAGGGCAGAAGCCGAATTTTGAAAGGTTAGAAGAACTTGGCAAGGAAGGAGTTTTTGCTTTAATTGTCGATTCAACATACGCTTCTTTGGCGCAAAAAATGCCTTCAGAATCAGTTGCGCAGCAAATGCTTAAAGACGTTATGCTTGGCACAAACTCAAGAGGAAAAGCTGTTGTTATCACAACTTTTTCAAGCCATATTGCGAGGCTTAAGTCGATAATTGAATTTGGAAGGAAAATGAACAGAAAGATTGTTTTTCTTGGAAGAAGCCTGGCAAAGTACAGCTATGCAGCAGAAGATATTGGACTGGCTTATTTCTCAAAAGATGCTGAAATAGTAAAATTTGGCAGCAAGGTGAAGAGAAAATTAAACGAAATAATGAAAAAAGGCAAGGAAAAATATCTTTTGGTTGTAACTGGCCATCAAGGCGAGCTTAAATCGACATTGTCGAGAATGGCTGACCTGAAAACGCCGTTTATTTTTGATTCGGAAGATCACGTTATTTTTTCTGCGAGAGTCATTCCTACCCCAACAAACATTGAAAACAGGGCAATTCTCGAGAAGAAATTAAGAGAGCTTGGATGCAGGATTTTCACAGACATTCATGTAAGCGGCCATGCTGCAAGGGAAGACTTAAGGGATATGATAAATCTTGTAAAGCCCAAGCATGTAATCCCCGCGCACGGAGAGCCTTCGATGCTTTCTTCTTTGATAGACTTGTCAATTGAAATGGGGTACAAAAAGGAGAATGCTCATTTAATGCAGAATGGCAGTAAGCTTTCTTTGTAAAAGCGAAATCTATTTAAAGAAGTTTGATATAACATCAACCCAGGGGGATAAAATGAAACTTACACTTGCTGAGCCGAAATACCTTAAGGAAAGCATAGCTATAATTTCTGATCTTGTTAACGAAGCCCGCTTCAAGGTTACAAAGGATGCAATTGAACTGATTGCAATGGACCCTGCAAATGTTGCAATGGTTATTTATAAGCTGCTGAGCAGCTCTTTTGTTGAGTATGATGCGAAGGGAACCACGGAGTTTGCAATCAACATGAGCAATCTGAAGCAGATATTGAGGAGAGCAGGCCCTTCTGATATGCTTACAATGGAGCTAGATTCCGACAACCGCCTGAAGATAACATTAAAAAGCGCATCTACAAGGGTGTTCTCGCTGCCTGTCATCGATATAGAAGAGAGAGAGCAAAGAATCCCTGAGCTGGCTTTTCCAATTTCAATAAAAATGCCGTGCAATGTTTTAAATGACGCAATAGATGATGTTGATGTTGTCGGCGAGTCAGTGAGCTTTGCGCTTGAGTCGGGGAAATTTGTTGTTTCTGCTGAAGGCGACTTGTCAAAAGCGAGGATTGAAATAAAGCCGGCTGATGAAATTAAAATAATTTCTGATGCGAAAGATAATGTAAAGGCAAAGTATTCAATAGAGTACCTTAAAAAGATGATCGGCGGCTCTAAAATAGCAGATGAGGTTTTGATACAGTTCAACAAGGATTATCCTTTGAAGCTTGATTACAGGACAATCAATAAGGTTGAGCTTGCGTTCATACTTGCGCCAAGAGTTGAGAACGAGTAAATTATTCATCACTATTTGATTTCTATTAAAGTTTATAAATACCGTTCAAATTTTCCGGGATATGACTCCGAATGATTTCCTTAAAGACTGGATCATCAATTTTGCAAAGCACAAAGATGTTTTGACCAGAAACATCACAGAAATAATTGAAAATCCGCTAACAATTAAATTCAAGGACAAAGAAGTTGCTTATCTGGCAGAGCCGAAGCTGAATGACGGGCTGATGCAGAAGATTGGAGAGAATAAAGGCGTTGTCACATTCAATACAAAAGAGAATTTTGATTTTTTTGCAAAGCACTTCAATGAATTTTCCAAGTTTAAGGGGCTTGTTTTTTATTTTGTGAATCCGTTTTCAAACTTGGATACAAAATGGCTTATACATCCTTATGTGCATTCGCAGATATCTGACAATGTTTCCTTAAAAACCGGGCTGAAAGCAATGTTTGAGACAGTTGATCCGCTCCCTGAAGAAGAAATTAATGAAAAGTTTAAATAACGATTTGAATTTCTGCCATTATGGAAAAATTACTGCTGCATGTCTGCTGCGCGCCATGCTCGACGCATGCAATTGAATTTCTGAAATCAAGGTATGATTTAGTTTTATTTTTTTCCAATTCAAATATTTGCCCTGAAGAAGAATTTGATAAACGGTCTGAGAATGCAAAGAAGATTGCAGAAGTTTCTGATCTAAAAATAGTTTTTGATGACTATAAGCATAAAGAATGGCTTGAGTTTGTCAAAGGCCTTGAGAATGAGCCAGAAAGAGGCAAGAGATGCTGGAAATGCTTTGAATTCAATCTAAGGAAAACTGCTGAAAAAGCCAGGGAATTGGGCTTTGACTGCTTTACAACAACACTAACTATAAGCCCGCACAAGGATTCAAAGAAGATTTTTGAAATTGGGAAAAATCTTGAAACCGGGGAAATACGATTTTTGGATATTGATTTCAAGAAAAAAGACGGGTTTAAGCATTCTGTCGAATTAGCTAAGAAACATGATCTTTACAGGCAGAGATATTGTGGATGCGAGTTTTCTTTGAGAAGCAGCATTGCATCTCCAAAGCTGAAAAACCTGTAATTGTTTTTTATCGCTTCTTTATAGGCCTTCAGAATGTTTTTTCTCCCATAAAATGCGCAGGTTAACAGCAACAAAGAAGATTTCGGAAGATGAAAGTTAGTTATGAAGCCGTCAACCTTGTTTTTAAATTTATAACCCGGGTAAATGAACAGATTTGAATATCCTGATCTGGCAATTATTTTTTTATTTTTGTTCAAAGATTCCAGAGCTTTTAATGAAGTTGTTCCGACAACGAACAACCTTCCTTTTCTTTTGTTTATTATTTCTGCATTCTTTTTGCTGATTGAAAAATATTCCGGCTCCATCCTGTGCTTTGTAAAATCCCCTTCCCTTATGTGCGAAAATGTGCTGAAAGAAATGTGCAATGTCAATCTTGCTATTTTAACTCCCTTGTTTTTTAGTTTTTTTAACAGGTTTTTTGTAAAATGCAGGCCCGCAGTCGGCGCTGCCAATGATCCTTTTGCTTTGGAATAGATAGTCTGGTATTCGCTGTCTTTCCTTATTTTGCTTTTAACATATGGCGGAGTCGGGAGTTCTCCGATTTTCTCTATTATTTTATTCATGTTCTTATTGAATTTTACTTCAAACAGGTTATTTTTTTTATTTGTTATTTTTCCTTTTATTTTATTTTTAAAAATGAATTCTGACCCTATTTTTGGCTTTCTTGTTTTGATAAGGCATTCGCATACATTATTTTTCAGGCTTTTATTTATGATAAATTCAGCTTTGCCTCCGCTGATCTTATTCCCGACAATTTTATTTGGCAGGACTTTTGTTTCATTAATGACGAGAACGTCGCCTCTTTTCAGATAACAAATGATATTGTAAAAATGCTTGTGCTCAATTTTGCTGTTTTTTACAACCATTAATTTAGAGTGGTCCTTCGGCTCAGCAGGATGCTGCGCAATAAAGCTTTTGTCAAGACTGTAATCAAAATCAGACAATTTCATTTTGCTGCAAAAGGGTTGAAGTTTGTTTTATGGTCATAATAATCTTCATTTTCCTTTATTTTCAAAAATCTGACAATTTTGTAAGTTATTGGCGTGAATAAAACTTCAACTCCCACTTTGAATATATAGTTCGAGATAATTATTGCAATCAACAGAGATAAAGGCAAAATTCCGAGAAATGCAATCAAGACGAATAGCAACGTATCAACGCCCTCTCCGACTATTGTTGATCCGATTGTCCTTGCCCAGAGCCATCTTCCTTTTGTCCATATTTTCATCTTAGCGAGAACATAAGAATTTGAGAATTCTCCTGCGAAGTAAGCAATTAATGAGCCTAAAACAATCCTTGGCACAACTCCAAGGATTGCATCATAAGCTTTTTGGTTTCCCCAGCCAATAGCCGGCGGCAGCAGTCCTACGATCCAGAAAATTATGCTCGCCAGAATTATGGAGAAAAATCCAGTCCAGATTACTTTTCTTGATCTTTTGTAGCCGTAAACTTCTGTCAGAACATCGCCGAAGATGTACGCCAATGGGAACAAGATCGTGCCGCCATCAAAGGTGAATGGGCCCAAATTCAGGATTTTTGAGCTTGCAATATTTGAGATCAATAAAACAGCAACAAATAATCCTAAGATTATGTCGAAGTACTTGAAATTTGTTTCTCGGTTTTTTATTTTTAGGGTTTTTTTCATTTTATGCGAATAACATTTTTAAGTTCATCCAAATCATCTATGATGAAATCAGGGTTTTCCTTTGACAGCTTTTCTTTTGGCTGATATCCCCAAGAAACTGCGATTACAGTTACTTTTGCTTCTTTGCCTGCATCTAGGTCATGAGTCATGTCCCCTATATAAGCGGTCTCTTTATTATTGAACCTATTTCTTTTCATTATCCCTGATATCGCTTCTCTTTTATCATGCACGCTTCCTTTTACTTCTATGAAAAATTTTTGAAAACCATAGTTTTTCAGTTCTTTTTCCAGTTTTTTCTGCGGGTGTGAACTTAAAATGGCCAACTTAATCCCCTTTGTTTTAAAAAAGCTTAATATCTTTTCTGCTTTGGGAAATGGTTTTGGCTCATTAACTGAGTTTATTTCTTTGAAGAATAATCTGTCAATTTCTTTCTTACCAATATCCTTCTTATATTTTTTATAAAAATTCATATACGGCAGGATAAATTCTTTTTTATGTTTTTCTGAACTTAAAACTTTTAATCCTAATTTTTTGAAAATCCGCATTGCAGCAGCATGGCCGCTATCCCAATCATCACTAAGTGTTCCAGACCAGTCAAAAATAATGTTTTTAATCATTTTTTGTTTATTCGTACGTTACATATTCATGCGGCTACCGGGAATTGAACCCGGCTCGCAAGCTCTTTCTGCAAAATTGCCTGGGAAGCTCGCATCATACCGATAGACCATAGCCGCTTATTTGGCAATCTTCCACATGATTTCGAAGTAGTTTTTATAGCTTTCTGCGATTTCCTTGTTTTTGATCAATATTGCAAAGGGGTTTTGCGACCAGAGGATAATTGCAGCCTTATCGCCATAGATGTTTGTTGCTGCGTGGCTCTTGAATTCTTTTGGCAGGTATTTTATTTTGCATAAAGGTATTTTTTTGCCTATTTTCTCATTAAAGATCGCCTTTACATTTATTTTGTGCCTTATTCTTTCTTGGTCATAATGAGGAAAGTAGTACTTGACAATCTCATCTGCATTTGAAGAGGCGCCGAAAATCAGGATTTCTTTTCCCTCTTTTATCTGGTCATCAAATATGGCCTTTAAAGCCTGCTTTCCCCTGAAGAAAACTGTTTCCTGCTTTTCTTTTGACAGACCATATTTTAGTTTAAGCTCAGGCATTATTGAATTTATGTTGTTTTCCTTTTCCTTCAGAATGTCTTTTAATCTTTCCGGAGCCACAGCTTCAAAATATTTCCTGTTATTTGTCTTCAAATAGGAAACAAGGCCTTTTTGTATCAGGCGCTCGATTGCGTCATAAACGCTCCTTCTGTGTATGCCTGATTTTTTTGTTATTTCGCCTGCCAATGAAGGGCCGAGCTCCAATAATGCAAGATAAATTTTTGCCTCTGTTTTTGTCAGGCCAGCGTCTTCCAGGAATTTTTCGTCCATGATATCGGTTAAATGGTCCCCATATATAAATTTTATGGTGATTTATATCACCACAATAATTAATATAGCTTTCTTTGCACCCTATTCAACAGGATAATTGATATCGGAGGCGATAAAAATGGTTGAAATCTTGGAAAAGATCCCTGTAAAACAGGCAAGAATGATTAGGGTGCCTAAAGAAAGGCCAGCAATATTTGGAGAACCGGGCTATGAAGATATAATTTATGGCGGCCTTACTGTGCCATCAGCTTTAAACAGAAGATTTCTGCAAAAATGCAGCGTTGATATAAGGGCAAGCGAAGACGGCCTTACACAAAAAGAAGTAAAAGAGAGAATACGGCAAACAAATGCGGATAAAGATCTGTACTTAAGATTTGCAGGAAGCAGGCCATTGTCAGTTGTAACGGACAGCTTTATAGAAATAAGCCCAAGAGAGATCGCCAAAGAAGCATCAAAGCTAATTGGAAAAAATCCTGCAATAAGATACTTCCGCAATAATGAGAGCCTGCAATTCAATTTCCCGCTGAACACAAGGTTCAAGGGAATAAATCTTGTTTTAAACACAGGCGATTATGGGGTTTATGGCGGCTCTGGGTTAGATGCAGTAAGCTATGGAATAAGCTGGTATAATCGTACATGCTCAAACTGGACAATATTTCTTAATAAAGCGATGAAAAGGGGCATTGGCAGGGTTATTCACAGGAGAGATGACGATCTTGCCAAAGGGCTGATAAAAGCAACTGCATTAGTATCTGAACTTGAAGGAAAAATCGATGAAAGCAGAGATAAGCGGTTCACTTTCAATGAGCTTAATGATTATTTTGACAGGTATGAAGGAAAAGGCCTTAACAAAAAGATTGCAGATCAAATACGGCAGGAAAGCCCTCTGGGCATCAGCGCTTATGACCTTTCATACAAGCTTACTCTGCTGTGCCAGGATGAAAAATTATCTGACATAACAAGAGCAAGGATAGAGTTTCTAGCAGGAGAAGTCATACTTTGCTACGACAGCATAAAGAACGGCTTATTTACAACGCGGCGGGTTGGAAGTCGACTGGATTCAGGCAATCTGCCTAAAAGGTATGTCGGCTTGAACTAAGATGAAAACAAAAATAGACAAAGAGCTGGAGAAAAAAGAGCTTAGAAGACAAGGAATGGTGGACTGGCTTACACCAATAGCTAATGAAGGCAAGCTTAACATCTTTTTTGATCCAACTCATCCAGATAGGAGCTGACGCAGCCGTCTACCGACACTCGGAACCAAGATACTTCTCCATCTACTCCACCTGCCCCGCAGGGAGCTTCGACAACAGCGTCACCAAGTCATCTCCCCCATCATCCCGCCCCGACATCGTAAGAAATCGGCAAGAATATTCAGGCGCTTGGTGTATAGTACATTCGTGCTGAGGAAACTTTTGTGGTTAGACAAAGTGTTCTTTACAATTCTGGTCAAGAG
The DNA here is from genome assembly GCA_016180285.1 of Candidatus Woesearchaeota archaeon. NCBI lineage: Archaea > Nanobdellati > Candidatus Woesearchaeota > Candidatus Woesearchaeota archaeon. Next base: position 1,129 of record JACPBO010000017.1, on the reverse strand, counting down.
TTTATGATGCTCAAGCGCATCCTCAACAATTCTCTGAGGGAAAATTGGAGTCTTGCCGAATTCAACTGAATTTTTTTCTCCGTAGATACAGGAGCTCTAATCTTCTTAGTAACCTCCCATCACACCCTAACAGCCATAAGAACCCGCAGGTGAAAGATTCACCATTACCACAATATTCCTCCATCACTATGATAATCCCGCAAAACTACCAGCAAATCATTGAGGCTCCCATTGAATTAAATTAACACTATCCGATTCTTTTCAAACTCCCCCTAGATTTAGTTTACACCTGAGCTTGCCCTGCAACCTACAACTCTCCAACAGCCGCCAATAACAAATTACCCTTCAGAT
>JACPBO010000017.1:0-769 GCA_016180285.1 Candidatus Woesearchaeota archaeon | reverse complement strand
CCTCTATCAAGTTCCACTCACAGTCAAACATCCAAATAATCTTGATACGCGCCCAACTGTCCAGATAAACTGTGCTTTACCGTCAATCAGCGTGAAGGCATATAATCCCCTATCCAAAGGCTACACCTACTCCTGTGTTCATCTATGCTTGACAGTTCTGATGCTTCCGTGGCGAGAGGCGCCACCTCCATCTACTTCTCAAGCATCGTTCTACTGCTAGCCAATACCGCTTACTTTGCCACTATCACCAACCTACTACCCACATCACAAATTGGAGTCATAACAGGACTGCAAATAATCATCTTTGGAGTGGCAACCATTGCCAACCTATCTCTTCCACAGACAGTTTTGACAAACATGCCCCTTCCCCCAGCAGTAGCCAAACTCATACCTGACTTTCTCTCATCAGGTCGAAGAGGAAAAGCAGTACAAGTCTTCAGAGCATCCCTCACCATCTCCATTGCGTTGTCGACCGCATCATCACTGATCCTTTTCTTCTCAGCTGGCTGGATTGTCGACACAGTATTTCAGGGTCAAGCTGCTTCAGAGTGGATTGCCTTAGCATCCATTGATGTGTGGTTCTACACCATCGGCCAACTCTTCATGATGACTCTTGTAGGATTGAATAGGACTGCCAAAGCAGGGATCTATTACACGCTCTCTTTCATGGTTAGATATTTCCTAGCCATCGGTCTGGTCGTCTTAGGGATTGGGGTGACTGGCGTTCTGACAGCGTGGATAGTAAGCGATGTTCTTATGGTCATCATAT
>JACPBO010000016.1 GCA_016180285.1 Candidatus Woesearchaeota archaeon | reverse complement strand
TTGGAAATAATAAAAACAATGGCAGATAAAAAAATAACGTGTTTCTCAATGAACCTGATTCCGCGAATTTCAAGGGCGCAAAAAATGGATGCACTGACATCCCAGTCAAATATCGCAGGCTATAAGGCAGTAATTATGGCTGCAAACGAATTAGGAAAAATATTTCCTTTGATGATGACTGCTGCAGGCACATTGCATCCGGCAAAGGTTGTTGTTCTCGGTGCAGGTGTTGCAGGGTTGCAGGCAATAGCAACTGCAAAGCGGCTTGGCGCTTTAGTGGAAGCTTCTGATGTAAGGCCTTCTGTCAAAGAGCAGGTTGAAAGCTTAGGGGCAAAATTCATTGAAGTTCCATTCGATAAAGATGCAGAAGACAAAGGTGGATATGCCAAAGCTGCATCTCCGGAATTCCTGAAGAGGCAGGCTGAAGAAGTAAGCAAGAGGGTTGCAAATGCAGATGCTGTGATATGCACTGCATTGGTTCCAGGAAAAAAAGCCCCAATTCTTGTGACAGAAGAGATGGTTAAATCAATGCGATCTGGATCAGTTATTGTTGACATGGCTGCTGTCCAGGGAGGAAACTGCGCTCTGACAGAGCCAGGGGAAATTGCTGTTAAGCACGGCGTCAAGATCATTGGAGTGAAAAATATCCCGGCAACTGTTCCTGTTCATTCAACGCAGATGTACGCAAAAAACATTCTTAACCTATTGCTCACAATAATAAACGAAAGCAAAATTCATATTGATCTGACAGATGAAATTGTAAGCTCAAGTTTAATAATCCATCAGGGAGAGATCGTAAATAAAACTGCGCAGGAGCTTATCGGAGGTCATCATGATTGATTTTTATTTGTTTATTGTATTTGTACTGGCAATTTTTGTAGGATTTGAAATCATCAACAAAATTCCGCCTATACTGCATACTCCTCTGATGTCGGGATCGAATGCAATTTCAGGCATTACAATAGTCGGCGCATTGCTCTCGCTTCCTTATGCAAGCCCGACACTGGCTGCTATCCTTGGCATGTTTGCCCTGATTTTAGCCACAATAAATGTTGTCGGCGGCTTTATGGTTACAGACCGAATGCTGAAGATGTTTGAAAAGAAAGGTGGAAAATAATGAATTACATTGTTGAGTTTTCATATTTGCTGGCAGCAGTTCTTTTTATTCTTGGAATGAAACTGATGACTCATGTCAAAAGCGCAAGAAAAGGAAATCTGCTGGCAGCAGTCGGCATGTTTGTTGCTGTTGCTGCGACTTTGATTAATATGAAAAGCGGAGATGCCAGCGCTGGAATTCCTGCTTCAATTGGATGGCCTTATATTATCGCAGGCATAATTGTCGGCAGCATTATTGGAATGCTCTTTTCAAAAAAAGTCAAGATGACAGGCATGCCTGAGCTTGTTGCTATTCTGAACGGCTTTGGAGGCGGCGCATCTGTTTTAGTTGCGATTTCCTATGTTTGGGCAAAAAGCAGTTCAGTTTTGTCTTTGTCAGATATAATTACAGTGATGCTCAGCATACTGATAGGATCTGTTACATTCACAGGCAGCATGGTGGCATTTGCAAAATTGAAAGGGCTGATTGCAGGCAGGCCGATTGTTTTCAAAGGAAATAACTTATTGAATGGCGCGCTTTTTATTGTTGTTTTAGCATCTTTAGTATGGGCGGTTATTATCCGCTCGGATATTGGCGCAGCCCACATGATGCTACTTGCTGTTACAATAATTTCATCTATCTTAGGTGTTCTGATTGTAACCCCAATTGGAGGAGCGGACATGCCTGTTGTGATTTCACTCCTTAATGCATATTCAGGTCTTGCTGCCACAGCAACCGGATTTGTTTTGGGAAACAGCCTGCTGATAATAACAGGATCATTGGTTGGAGCTTCAGGAATTATTCTTTCAAATATAATGTGCAAGGCAATGAACAGATCGCTGCTGAATGTTTTGTTTGGTGGCTTTGGCCAGGCGCAGCAGAAAGAAAGCAAGGAAGGAGAATATCAGAATATCAAGGAATGCTCGCCAGAAGAAGCAGCGCTTATACTGGAATCAGCAAAATCAGTCATTATGGTACCGGGCTATGGAATGGCTGTTGCGCAGGCGCAGCATGCAGTTCAGGAATTAGCTTTAGCATTGGAGAAAAAAGGCGTAAATGTTGTATTTGCAATACACCCTGTTGCAGGAAGGATGCCCGGGCATATGAATGTCTTGCTGGCAGAAGCTGATGTGCCGTATGAAAAATTGAAAGAGATGGATGAGATAAACAATGAATTCAAGCAGGCAGATGCTGCAATTGTTATAGGAGCAAATGATGTTGTGAATCCTGCAGCAACCCAGAATAAAGGAAGCCCTATTTACGGAATGCCTATCCTGAATGTGCATGAAGCAAAGACCGTGATTGTGATCAAGAGAAGCCTTGGAGCGGGATTTGCAGGAATAAAAAATTTATTGTTTGAATATCCGAATACGCTGATGCTTTTCGGAGATGCAAAGGAAATGCTCAAGAAGCTGACGCAGGAAGTTAATGAATTGTGATTTTTATATAGATAACAAAACTAAACCGATCAAGACAGAAACAATGCCTATTTTTTGATTTAATTCCAATGTTTCTTTAAAAAATATTCTGGCCAGGATCACAGTAACCATTGGGAAGGCTGCGCCGATCGGGGCCACTACAGCAGTATATTCATAACTGATGCCAATTCCGTAGGACAAGAAGGCAATAAATTCGAGAATGCCAATTAATAGCACAAATAATGCAGCATTTTTCGGGAAGGATATATTTTTCTTTGCTGCGCCGGAATATATCAATAAATAAAAAACAGTAGCTGTTTTTATAAGAAATATCGGCAGGAACCAGCTCAATTTATCTGCCAAGAAGCCAATAAGAACAAAATATACGCCCCATCCCAGCAGCGCAATTATTGCGTATTCCATGCCTGCTGCAATATTTTTCAGCCTTAATTTCAACAGATCGCGCAGCCTGAAAGATGCCAGAATAGCGCCTAAAATAGCCAAGCTTACACCTATGGCTTTAAGCGCGGTTAAATTTTCATTAAGAAAAATCAAACTTAAAATTACTGTAACAACTGCCCAACAAGCAGCAATCGGGCTGACAATTGAAACTTTACCTGTCTGCATTCCTTTATAAAAAGCCAGCCATGAGATGACCCCGAGAAAACCTGCAGTTAAGATTATGCCTATTGCGCTGAATGAAAGCAATGGCAATTTAAAAAATAAGGAGAATATTATAAAAAACAAAATTACGCCGATTATCTGGCTCCAAAGAAAAGTTTTAAGCACGCCTGTTTTTCTGACAGCTTTTGCAGCAAAAAAATCAGCAGCTCCCCAGCCGATCATTGCAATGATACCGAAGATTATGCCAAGCGGAATACTCATAAAAAAGAATATTGAAACTATGTATTTAAATCATTCGAAAAAGTAAAAAAAGTTGGAAAAAACAGAAATCTTTAAATATTACAATGTATTACTTAGGCATACAATGGAAGCCGTAACTGTGAAATTTCAAGAGGATGTGCTGAAAAAGATAGATGAAACCATATCTGAACATAACTTCAATTCCAGAACAGAATTTATAAGGGAAGCAGTAAGAGATAAAGTGGCAGAACTAAGCAAAGAAGACTTAGTTAAAGAGTTTCTAAAATACAGGGGCAAAGCCAGGAAAAAGACTACTTACGAAGAAAACAGAATGACAAAAGAAGCGGTAAGCAGGGAGTTGTTGGCAGAATTAAATAGGAGATTTGAATTAAAATAAAAAAGAGATTTGTTTTTCAATAATTCAGCTTATACCTCAATATTGCACCGATCCCGCCCAGTCCATTCAGCTTCTTGCCGCCGTCATGATCTGAGCTTATGATGTGCACCTCCCCCTTTGCGCTGTCAACATTCCTCATTATCGCATCCAATCTGTCATAAGTCTTCTCTTCCCTTGATTTCCTGATCAAAGAATCAGCAACAATCAATACTTTAATTGCGCCCATATTTGCTGCATTCTCTACTTCATTTATGCCGTAGGCTGCAAGAGCATTTTTTGCAATATTCACCATTAATTCCTCAACAAGGTTCATCTCCTTTGCAATCCTGTCTTTTTTTAAAACTGTCTGCACTTCTTTCCTTTTCAGCACTTCGTTGATCGCCTCTTCGCCTTCAGAAGAGCATGATGCAAGAACAATCTTTTTCTTCAATTCATCGTCTTTTAACTGCTTCATAAGGTCTTCTTTCCAGAATGACGGGCTTGCGAGAATCACATTGTCGATTTTGTAGCGTTTAATGTATTCTTGCATTGTTTTTATGACATCAAGGTAGAATTCTGTTTTTACTCTTTCTTTTACTGCCTTTTTTTCAACCTCCCCCTTTATCCTGCTCAATAAGTCATAGCCCTGCTTTTTTGACAATGCAAACAGCGCAGAATCCCGGTCTAGGATGCATATTAAAATCCGCGATGTTTCTTCTTCGCATGCTTCCTTTAGTTTATCCAGCTGGTATCGCAGCCATTTTTCTTTTACAATTTCTATAATCGAGCCGATCTCGACATTAAAAGAATGATGCTCTCCTCTTGTGATGTCTTCCGGGCCTTCGACAATCACTCCGAGAACCCTTAAAATATCTGAAGTTTTGCTGAATTCAACTTTTTCAGCCTTTATTGCAATAAAAACTGGTTTTTTGATAACTGCCTGCTTTCTTGCTCCTTCTTCGCCGATTTTGATCTTCCTGAGAGTCCTTCCTTTAACTAAATCTCCGCTGTCAATCAGGTTGCTTAAATACCATAGGTCATCTAAGCTCTCTACCCTTACTTTTGCTTCCCCTTTCCTAATATTGGAATAAATCAGCTTCATAGCTTAAAAACAATAAAGTTTATATATAAATTTATTTATTTGTTTAAATGAACTGCAATGTTTAAAAAAAGAGCACAGGAATCAGCCGGGCAAGCAGCTACATTGATATCTGTAATAGCCATTTTGTTAATTCTCTATATATTGTTTCTGCCGCCTGAGGAGAGGAGCAATCTCCTTGGTGAAAATGACAACGGAGGGGGAAGCGGAGGAGCTGGCAGCGCAAATGCAAGCGCAAATATCACTTTGCTGGTTAAGATCCCCGGGAGGCTGGATCCTGCAGAAGAGCCAGAGCCGCATAATATTCCAAACATCAATTTATTCGAGCTGACAAAGTCGCAGGAGCTTGTGAGGGCGAATCCATTTTACATAAAAAACGCATGGTTTGACAGGAAAACATATAACTTCAGCTTTGCAATAGGCGATTTGCCAAACACGAATAATGCGATACTTTCCTTTGCAGTTCCAAAACACTCAGGCATACTCATAATAAAATTGAATGGCGCCACAATATACGAATATGCAATAACTACATACAATATTGAGCCGATTGATTTGAAAAAAGACCTGCTGAAAAATAACAATATTCTGAGTTTTGAAGTCAGCGGTGTCGGAATGGCATTCTGGAGGACAAACGAGTACAGCATAGAGAATATAAAAGTGCTTGCGGATATAACTGACATAAGCAGGCAGAAGAGCCAAAATACATTTATAATACCGGACAGCGAGTATTTGAACATAGAAAAAGCAGCTCTTAAGTTTACACCAAACTGCAAGGAAAAAGAGGTCGGAGCTTTAGAGATAAACATCAATGACAGGTCTCTCTCATCATCTGTGCCAGAGTGCTATCACGTCAACAAAATAGCAGTTACGCCAACTATACTTGAAGCCGGAGAAAACTACATTACATTTGAAACGAAAAAAGGAAGCTATCTTATAGACAATATAAAGGTGGAAACCGAGCTTAAGAAAACAAGGGATGTAACATATTATTTTGAGTTGAATTCAACGCAGCTCAATGATGCGAAAAATGGCGACAGGACAGTAACTGTTAAACTGGAGTTCGTAGATGATACTGAAAATAAGAGAGGGACAATAAATGTTAATGGGCATGTTACGAACATTGACCAGACTGAAATAAGCTATTCAAAAGTGCTGCCGTCATACTGGCTGAAGCAGAGCAATTACATCAAGATAACTCCGATAACAACTTTGAATATTGCTGAATTGAGAGTGACACTGGATTGAATTTTGGATTTTTATGGTTATTTGCTGAATAAGAAAAATGAAAAAGACGATAAAATTATTCTCAAAAGAGGATTAAAAATGCCTTTACCTGAAGGGTCAACATATGCCGGAATGAGCAAAGAAGAAATAAGGGGGCGTATAGCTGACATAAAAAAACGCATGGCGCAAGGTGGTGCTGAAAATAGGCCTCTGGCGCAATTGGCAGCTAAAGAGCAGCAGATGGCTGCTGAGCGAATGATGTCGCCTGTGCAGCGGGTTCAAAGCGGAATGCGAGAAGCTGCAGTTAGAGCGCAAGATGTTCGAAATTATGTGGTGGAAAAAGGGCAAAGTGTCCGAAATTATATAGATGAGAAAAGAGGCGATACAACGCTTTTAAAAATCATCTTTCTCGCCTTGATGACATTTCATATTATTGATGCTTCTACCGGCTTTGCCGCATACGGGGATATTTTTAATCTGAGGGTATTAATCTATTTGATTGGAGCTTCTGTTGTGCTCTTTTTATTCTACTTTAAAGAAAAGGAATGGCCGCTCATTGCCCCGAAATTTTTTGATGTTGAAGGGCCTGAATATGGCGTTGGCAGGCTGAAGTTTCATTTTGGAAGGATTGCAGGGCTGTTTTTAACCATAGTGTTTTATTCTTTGATTTACAGGTATATGCCGGACATACAAAGAATGTTCCTGCCACTGGGCGCGCTTGGAAATACAATTTATGTCGTCTTAGTTGTTGCTCTTGTTTTAACAATCCTTTATTTTATTTTTGAAAAGAGAACATGGGAAGCATTATTCCAATCTGTAATGCTTGGCTTCCTGGCAACATTTATACCTGTTTATCTGCCATACCTTTCAAATTTTGGAGTTGATAAGGCAGTAATAGATATAGTGCTTTTGTTCTTTCCCGTATATTATGTTTATTTTGTGTTTATTGCCCCGCCAAACAACAAATTTTTCAAATGGCTCAGAAATATTACAATAATCATTTGGCTTTTTATCTTCCTAATGACAGCGTATTCTGCGATAGAAGCCGGAACAATGTCTAACATACCAAATTTTCATGCAATTCCTGGCGTGGAAGCTGCAATGCAGCCTTCTGCATTGGGAGCATTAACTGATTTCTGGCGCCTTGTTTCTAATTCATTCAAGGATTTTGCGAGTGCTATAGCAGTTATACCTGCCAATATAGCCAAAAGCTGGAACCAATATGCGATATATGCTTCCGGCGGTTATTACCAAGGAACTGTTGAGCAGAACCAGAATACTCCTCTTGGAGTTTATATTGACCAACTGAAGTCTGCAAGCCCGAAGTTTTATGAAGGCGAGACTGTGAGTGTTTATGCAAGGCTGCATGGAAAAAGCCTTGAAAAAAAGAAGAATGGTAAACCGACAACTATAACTGTTATCTGCAAGAATGATAAGAATAAGGCTGTAAAGGTGTCGCCAGAAAAGGTTGATATGTATGCTGCTGTGGAAGAATCTATTGATTGTTGGGTTTCTGATGCAACAGCCGGCTCGATGAAAATAGAGCTTTCTGCAAGCTTTGATTTCACAACAATGGGCTATTTGAAAACTTACTTCATAGACAAAGACAAATATGAGGATTTCCAAAAATCCGGGATTGATGTTTTCAGGCATTATGGAATAGAAGAAAATCCCGATGCAATATACACAAATGGACCGATAATGCTTGGAATCGGATCAAGAGATCCGCCAGTTGCTATCCCTTCTGAAACTAGCGAGATAGAAAAAGAAAAAATTTTAGTAGCTGTTACAATAGAAAATCAGTGGGGCGGCGTAATCAATGATGTGAAGGGCATTACAGTGGAGATACCTGAAGGGCTTGAGATAATAGATCCTGCAGGCAAGGACTGCCCATATTTGAAACTAGATAAAAATGAAGGCGGTTATAATAAATATGCACTTGCAAAACCGCTTCAAAAAGAGTCCCTCTTTTCAAAAGATGCCACGATAGAAACTTTCCGCTCAATAAGGTGCTTTGCAAAAATAACAGACAGGAACAAACTTTTAGGAACAACACCGATTTCAACAAAATACATCAGAGCAGATGTAACTTACAGCTATACTGTAAAAAAAGACATAACTGTTGATATTGAAAAATCCATTTCACAATGAAAAAATATATAATCATTCTGGCATTGTCAATTTTCATAGCTGCCTGCACTTCTCAGACAGACAATAATTACAAGTTTGAGGATGTTTATAAGGGAGTTGAAGGGCTGAGATTTAGCTTTCTTACGAATGCCCCGCCGAGAGAAGTTTATGACGGATCGCCATTTCAAATCATAGTTAATCTTGAAAATAAAGGCGCTGCGGATGTAAAAGATGGAGTTCTTGTAATGTCTTTGGAGCAGGATTATGTGAAACTTGAACAGGGCGAAATAAGCAGCAGCCTTGGCCTTTATGGCAGAACTGTAAACAACCGTTATGGCGAGCAAAAAAGAGAGGTTTACACATTAAGCGCAAAAATACCTGAAGAGCAAAGCGAGTCTCATAAAACTCAGATATATGCCACTGCCTGCTACAAGTATAAAACAAAACTTAAGGCAGATGCCTGCATTGACACAGATATTTACAATTTAAAGGAAAGAACACGATCTTGCAGGGTTTCTGATTATTATTCTTCATCAGGCCAGGGAGCGCCGGTTTCAATAACAAGAATAGAGGAAACAATGCTGCCTGAAGGCGAGAATAAGATAAGGCCGTCTTACAAGATTTATGTAAGAAACCAGGGAAGAGGGGAAGTTGTTTTGCCTGATAAGACCAATGATGCCTGCGGCGCTGTTCTGGCGAAAGATGCTCTTAATAGAATAATTATTGATGATGTAAAATTGTCTTCGTATTCTTTAAAAAATGGCGATTTTGAATGCGCGCCGGTGGAAAAAGACGCAACACAGCCTACATTGACGCTGAGAGAAAGCGAAGATTTCATAATATGCACATTAAAAGAAGAGAAAGCAATATCGACAGATACGGCTAGCTTTTTGACAGGATTGGAAATTGACTTAGAGTATGGATATACAGAAACTATTTCGAAAGAGGTAAAGATTGTAAGGAAATTAAGAGTATAAATTTTGCATATGCATTTCGAAAGTTTTATATATAAAACAAACGACGTTATCCGCTTAAAGATGAAAAAAGAGATTAAAATCTTATTTGCGATAATTTTATTAGCCGTTCTTATAGCTGGCTGCTCAAGTTATAGTAAGGAAAGCGCTAACAGGCCAAAGGAGATTAAATTTCACACAGGAACACAGGGCGTGGTTATGAACTTCATGAAGAATGCACCGCCGGACAGGATGTTTGACGGCGACAAGGTTGATTTTGTAGTTGAAGTCAAAAACAATGGAGCTTACCCCGAAACAGACTCATTCCAGGGCTATCTTTACATCAGCGGCTATGATGTGAATGCATTTCAGGATCAAGGATGGGATGGCGGCAATCTTTTGCCTTCTACGCTGCAGGGAATAACTGAGAATAACCCGGTTGGCGGCTATGCAACAAAAACATTCAAGGCAACTGTAAAGGTTCCTTTTGAAGGCGATTCCTATTCGCCGACAATAGTTATTTCATCATGCTATACTTATAAGACAATAGCAGAGGCTTCTATCTGCATAGACCCAGAGCCGTATAGAACATCGGACGAGCCGCAGGTATGCAGCATACATGATGTTTCGTTAGGCGGCGGCCAGGGAGCTCCGGTTGCGGTAACAAGAGTAGATGAAGATGTCACAAGAGACAAGGTTATTTTCAAGATTTACATAAGAAATTCCGGCGGAGGCCGTGTTTTCACCACTGATGCCTTTAACAACAATAAATGCCCTTCTAATCTTGACTTTAGTGATGTAAACAAGGTGCTGCTGGATGGAGGCTCGCTTGGAGTGCAGCTTCCAGGAGCAGGACAGGCAGAATGCACGCCAAGAGGAACTTATGATGATCCAATAAGGCTTGTAGACAACAACGGCGTAATAACGTGCACTTTCAACAAGCCAATAACGTCAGGCCCGGCCTATACAACAACGCTGCAGATGAATCTGGTTTACGGATATACTTCCACAATACAAAAAACAATAAAGATTATAAATATAAAGTAATATTTGATTGAATTATCTGAAGGAGGGTAAAAATGAATAAAAAAATAATGATGTTTTTTTCGATGTTGCTGATAGCTGTTTTATTGGTTGCCTGCGAGAGCAGTAACAAAAAATCAGATGTTCAGCAGTCCCCATACATTGGCGGAACAAAGGGGATAGCTGCAACTTTTGAGCCTTTTGGCGTTTACAACGAGCAGACAAAGATATATGAAATTTTTGAAGGTGAAGCATTCCCGATAGAGATAACAATTAAAAATAAAGGAGAGCAGAAGGTTGAAGCAGGCGTGCTTTCTGCCAACTTAACAGGCATAAGCTTGGCTGAATTCTCAGGAATAGTTGCAGGAGGGAGCGTAACAAATAATGAATCAATAGACGAGGTTTCAGATACAAACAAAGATGGAGGGCAAATAACCTTGGATTTAACTCCTGGAACTGTAGATGCAAAATATTTAATTAATCTTAGCGGAGGTACGAAGGACCTGGATATTTATGCGAGGGTTTCTTACAGGTATAAGACAAGGGTTTCTGTTCCCAAGGTTTGCTTTAAGGGTGATCCGAATAGCAAAGAAATATGCAATATAGAAGAAACAAAAGCAGCATATTCTTCAGGTGCCCCGATACAGGCAATATCAGCTGAAGAGAAAAGCATTGGCACCGGCAAATTCATGGCGGAGATTGTTATTGAGAATAAAGGCAGCGGAGAAGTCACAAAGCCAGGCACAGGATTCAGCACAAGGTATGATGAACTGACTTTCAGCGTTTCAGAGCCGAGCATATGGGACTGCAAGTCAGGTGGAAAATTGAATGAGGCAAGGCTTGATTCTGACGGAAAGGCAACAATACAATGCAGGACAAAGAATGCTGTTGCAAAAGATGATCTTTACACAAAAGAATTAAGGCTTGACTTTGATTATGACTACAGGGAGCTAATACACCAGCAGCTCAGGCTGAAGAAACAGTAAATTTTTTTATTTTAATTCTTTTTTAATTTTATTCTTTGTTTCCAACAAGAACGAAATGGCTTAATAAAGCCTCTAACTGCACGAATTCATCAGCGCCTTCTGTCATCCTGAACTCTATTTCCCCGCATTTGTCGATCAGATGGACTTTGCTTTTGTCATCTATCTCCAGAACCCATATCTCCTTTTGGATCTGCTTTATCATGTCAAGGCCGCTTAAGCCGTAATCAAGCATTATTTTCAGCAAAGCATTTCTCGCATCTATAAACTTATTTTGCAATGCGAGCTCCAGCGCAGCTTTAAGCTCTTTTGGCTTTGCAACAGATGCCATTGAATAGACAAGCTCTTCTGTTATGTTTTTTTCAATGGCTGCGCAGCTTTGCAGGATATTTTCAACCCGCCTGCAGTCTCCCTCGCTTATCTCAAACAATGCTTCTTTTGCCTTCTGGTCTATTTTTAAGTTTTCAGATTTTGCAACTATGTCTATGATCTCAACAACATCGTGCTTCTCCAATGGCTTGAACCTGAAAATTGCGCATCTTGACTGGATCGGATCAATAATTTTGCTGCTATAATTGCATGAGAGAACAAATCTGGTTGTTCTTGTAAAATTCTCCATAGTTCTTCTCAATGCCTGCTGCGCCTCTTTTGTCAAGGCATCACATTCGTCCAAATAAATTATCTTCCAGGGAACGTTTCCAATGGCTTTTGTCCTTGCAAAATCCTTGACTTTGTTCCTGACAATGTCAATTCCCCTCTCATCACTTGCATTTAACTCGAGAAAATCATTCTGCCATCCGTCACCAAAAAGCTGCCTTGCAATTATCAATGCTAATGTTGTCTTTCCAACTCCTGCCGGGCCTGAGAATAATAAATGAGGCATGTTTTTTTGCTCAACAAATGCCCTGATCTTTTTAACAATCTCTTTCTGCCCTTTCATGTCAGAGAAATTCCTAGGGCGATACTTCTCGATCCAGATTGCATTAGCTTCTTCTGCCCCCATAAGAATAAAGGATATCTGGTTAATTTAAATAAGTTTCTAAAGTGAGGTCAAATATCATATTGCGATATTATCAAAATTCATCAAGAAATGTCTTTATAATGTCTTTTTTCTCATTCAAAACATAAATCTCGTTTACCCACAAACTTTTTTTGGATTTTCTGATTATCGGAATGCCGCCGGTATGAGCGAGTATTCTTGTATTTTGCAGCAGATTCATTGAAGAGATATTTATATAGACGCTCCTTACAGCCAAGATATCTTTTTTCCCAGCCACATAAGACTCAACAGCCTGCATTTCATCACCCATCTCGTAAAGAAGCTCTTCACCGCTTTTGGAATATATTACACTTTCTATTTTAGTTGGCACATAGTGCGCCCAACACATTACTTCCAATCCAAAAGTTATTTGATCTGTAACGATTGCTTCGAGTAGAATATCTGCCAAGAAATTTTCATTTAAAAGTGAACTGGCATCATACATGCATCATATAATATTTTAGTTCGTTAATAAATCTTTCTGAAGGAAATTCAAATAAATTAAATTATGTCTTCTTCAGCAATAACCATAAAGTCGCCTATTGCGGCAACTGCGCTGAATGGGATCAGAATATGGCTGTCCTTGTCTTTCTCCAATTCGAGCTTTAATGCGTAGTTTGTCGGGTTTGTAAGGACAAGATGTATCAATTCGCCTGTTCTTGTCTCAAAAACAATATCGCCGACTTCGCCAAATCGCTTGCCTGTTTTGCTAACAACTGTCTTTCCAATCAACTGTCTTGAGAATTTTTTGTCATCTTCAGCCATTTTTCCACCTTTTCTATATTAATTATTATGAAGTAGGTTATCCGATTAATTAAGTTATATTTAAATTTTTGGTTTTTGAAGCGTATTTACGCTGAAACATTGCTCTCTTAAGCTGCATTTAATGCATTTATTCCTGTTTTCGCAGAAATCCGGGGCAAGACTGCTGTTTATAATTTCAAATGCTTCGTCCCTTAGTTTTAGTATATCCTCTTCAAGGAAAGGGTTCATTGTTACCTGCCTTAGCTGATTGTTGTCAAGATATCGTATAAATCCCTCTTTGACTGATTTATTTGAATATTCCCTGAGCAGAAGCATGTAGCTGCCAATCTGCACCTTGTGGCCAGGCCAGATGCCTTCATTCGGGCATTTCCCTGTTTTAAGCTCATAGGGGACCAACTCGTCAGCATAGTCCTCTACCTTGTCAATTATGCCTTTAAGCATGAGTCTTTTTGATTCCACTCTGAATTCGGACATTATCTTTGGAGTGAGCATCTGCCACAATTCCTCGCCAAAAACATTGTGCTTCTTTATGAAAGAAAAGATGTTTAATGCCCTTTGCTCTGATTCGGCCAGAATCATTGGCCAGCTTTCCCTGAAAATGGAATTCATGCTTAGGTTTACCTGTTTTATCATTGCTTTGTTGCTTATTATGACGTTTCTGAGGATTTTAGAATACGCTGTTTTATAATTGCTGACTAAGATGCTGAAATTCGCATCTTTTTTGATTGCTTTTATGAAACTTTCCTCATTTTTGTTGATGTTATCATACACCTGATGCCTTATTGTTCCTTTCACAAGAACATCCTTTGGAGCTTCAACAAGCTTTAGAACTTCTGTGAGATAGAATTTCCTTGGGCAGTACATGTAGCTGGAGAGTGAGCTGACACTGAGCATAGTTTAATCTTTATTGTTTTGTTTATAAATATTTTGAGCGCAGCTGTCCAGTGGCTTTAGAAAGGTTTTTATATATTGCTGATAATTTAAAATAAAATGGACACTGATGAAAGATTGAGCCTGATAAAAAGAAACACAGAAGAAATAGTTACAGAAGAAGAGTTAAGGCTTGTTTTGGAAAAAAAGAAAAAGCCCATTATTTATTGCGGCTATGAGCCTTCCGGGCCTTTGCATCTTGGCCATTTTGTCACAATCACAAAGCTTATTGACTTCGGCAAGGCAGGATTTGATGTCAAAGTTTTGCTTGCCGACATACATGCATTTTTGAACAGAAAAGGCGGTGAAGAAGAGATTAAAAAAGAAGTTGAAAACTGGAAAAAAACAATCAAGGCAATTGGGTTAGATGCAGATGTTGTTCTTGGAAGCAGCTTTCAGTTTGATAAAGAATACCAGCTGGATGTAATGAGGCTTGCACAGGCTTCAACAATCAACAGAGGGTTAAGAAGCATGCAGGAGATTGCAAGGGATATTGAAAATGCCACAATCTCCCAATTATTATATCCTTTAATGCAGGTTGCTGATATAAAATATCTTAATGCAGATGTTGCAGAAGGCGGGATGGAGCAGAGAAAGGTGCATATGATCGGGAAGGATATGATGCAGATATTGAAGCATCCTTTTGTTGCTGTTCATACGCCATTGATAACTTCTTTGAAAGGCCCCGGAGAGAAGATGTCAAAATCAATTCCCGGCTCAGGCATTGCTGTTACAGACAGCTATGATGAAATAAAAAGGGTAATTGGCAAGGCATACTGCCCTGAAAAGATCGCAAAAGAAAACCCTATTCTGCAGATTGCAAGGCTGATAATATTCCCAAGAATAGAAACATTTGAAATAAAAAGGCCGGCAAAGTTCGGAGGAAATCTGGAGCTTGATGATTACAAAACTCTGGAAGATGCGTATGCTGATGGAAAGATACATCCGCTTGACCTGAAGAATGCTGTTACAGAGTATTTAGAAACAATAATTGCTCCGATAAGGAAGAACTGGAAATAACTATAATAGCGGACAAAGAATATTGAGAATTGTTGTCCGCTATTAATAAGCAAAGAACACCCTCTATTGCTCAATTATTTGTGTTCTTTGCTATATTTCTGCTTTACAACCGCCAAAACATAATCTTTTGTCAGGTATTTTCTTGCCGCATTTTTAACATCAGCCAAAGTAACTTTCCTTATTTCGCCGATGTAATCTTCAGGCGCATCTGCGAATTTCTCAAAGTTCAGGAAATCCGCATAATGCCTGCTGTCCTCGTTTTCCACAATAAACTCGCCTTCAAGAAATGTTTTTGCCTCGTTGAGCTCTTTTAATTCCAGATTTTGAAGTTTTTTGAATTCGCCGACTGCTATGCTTATGATCTTATCTATGTTTTCTTTCCCGCAGTTGAAATAAACAGAAAAAAATCCGTGGTCTATTCCATTGTCATTAAGCACGCCAACTTCATAAGCCAAGCCTCTTTTTGTCCTTATCTCATCAAACAGTTTTCCTGACTGGCCCCTTCCCAGCACAGCCCTTATTATGTCAAAAACATAGCTTTCCCTGCTCTTCCTGTCAACTGTTTTGTACCCCAAAACAACGTAAGAATGGCTTATGTGCTTTGTTTCAGTTATTGAGGAGCTTTTATTTTTATTTTTTATTTCTATTTTCCTGCCGGGAACTCCTTTTTCAATTAAGCCGAAATATTCTTCAGCCTTTTCTTTCACGTTTTCAAGATCGCCTACAATAGAGATGACTGTGTTTGAGCCGACATAATGCTTCTTGTAATAATCAACAAGGTCTTTTCTTTTTATTTTTTTAACAATATCAACTGCTCCGTAAGTCGGAAGAGCTGCCGGGCCTCCCTTAAATAATTCTTTCTGGAACAAAATCCACTGGTAAAAACGAGGCTCGTCATTCACCGAATTGATTTCGCTGAGAATCACCTTTCTTTCCTTTTCAATGGCTTTTTCATCGAATATCGGGCTTAAAATAATGTCTGACAAAACATCCAGAGCAACTTCAAAGTGCTTTTTTGGCAGCTTTGTGTAAACAAATGTCCTTTCATTCGTTGTTGCCGCATTCAGCTCGCCTCCAAGGCTTTCTATTTCATTTGCAATCTGCAGGGTTGTCCTTTTTTTTGTGCCTTCAAAAAGCATGTGCTCAAGAAAATGGGATATGCCGTTGTTGCCTGCATTTTCATTGTCGCTGCCGACTTTAATGCCGACTTCGATAGCCAAAGACTCAGTTTTTCTTCTGCAGAAAACAACCCTTACGCCATTTTTTAGAATGAAAGTTTCCATAATGTAGAAAGTTTTTTAAGTTATATATATTCTTTATGGAAATATGAGGCTGAAGGAGTTCCAAAAAATCCTGAAGAGCAAGAAGATTGATGCAGCTATTATCATGAATTACAGGTCAAAGGACCCTAATCTGCTGTATTTCACCCAGTTTGAAACTGATTTCAGCATTTTGGTGGCTGCAAAAAATCTTGTAAAGTCTGTTGTTGCGGCAATGGAGCTTGAAAGGGCAAAGAAATCTTCTATAATAAAAAACATAATTAAGATTGAGAAAAAAGACAGGAAAGAAAGGTTATTTGATTTTATTAAAGGCCTGCTGAAGAGGCAAAATGTCAGGAGAATGGGAATAAACAAGAATGTTGTTTCTTTAAATGAATATAAGGAGATAAGAAAATCATTTAAAAATATAAAATTTGCGGATATTTCAAAAATATTGAACGGATTAAGGCAGATAAAGACTGAAAAAGAGATCGGAATAATAAAAAAGGCATGCCGTATATCAGACGGAATTCTTAAAAAATGCTTCAGGGATTTCAGCAGATTTAAAACAGAAAAAGATGCTGCTGATTTTCTTGAAAATGAGGCTAAAAAGAATAACTGCGGCCTGGCATTTCCGACAATAGTTGCCTCTGGAAAGAATTCATCGATGCCGCACCACAAAACGAGCAACGCAAAGCTGAAAAAGGGATTCTGCATAATTGACTTCGGCGTAAAATACAAAAATTACTGCACTGACACAACCAGGACAATTTATATCGGAAAGCCAAATGAAAAAGAAGCTGAGATTTATGGTTTGCTGCTTAATTTGCAGAGAGAAACAATTAAAGAGCTGAGAGCGAATAAAAACTACAAAATTGCGGAAGAGAATGTCAGAAAAAAATTAAAAGAATACAATAAAAACTTTATACATGGCCTGGGCCACAGCTTTGGCATCAACATTCACGAATATTTTGACAATAAATTAAAGGAGAATTTTACAATAACTGTTGAGCCAGGCATTTATTTTAAGGGAAAATTCGGGATAAGGATTGAAGACAGCGTTTTGATCAAGGAGAAAAGCGCAGAGCTTCTCACAAAAATACCAAAAGATTTAATAACAGTTGAAAAGTGACTTTAAACAATGAAATACGATCTTGAGAAATTCAATTCCGCAGCAGAGGATTATAAAAAAATCCTGAAAAACCTGAAAAACAAAAGTGTTTTGATTTATTTTAACCTGAATAATAAAAAGGCGTATCACTCAATTGCGCCGCTATCAAAGGCAATCCACGAACTCAATGGTGAGCTGAATGCAGTTGCCTTTGAGAAAAATTCTTCATCGCTTGATGTTTTGAAAGATGTCTGGCAATGTTTTAAAGACTTTAAAAAAGGCATCAGAGATAAAAAAACCATTGCGCTGAAAGAATTCATTGATGAAACTGAGAAAAAAACAAAAGGCAAATTCATTGAGATTTTCAATCCACCTGAACTGATTCTTGAAGCAGGGGAAAAGGGATTTAAGGGAACCTTTAAGCTGCCTTATCATGATGAATGGTTTATGGCTTACAGGCCTGATGACTTAATTGAAACTGCAAAGATAATATGGAGCCAGGTTTATGACCTGAAAAAAGGAGAGAATGTTTCTATTGGGTTTGAAACTGTGCCTCGCGAGAAGGACCTTGAATTGCCGCTTGAGGATTATCTCGATTCTTATGCAATTGCTTACGCCATGATGCTTGCAATAAAAGGCTATGCTTCAGAATTAAGAATGGGCACAACCACATCAAAAATGTCAATGCTTGAAAAAGGCGAGAGGATTTCAGAGCTCAGGGCAACGCTTCTTGGATGCGAGCTTGATAAGGAAATTGACGAGCCTGTTTTTGTTAAGTTCAAAAAATTATCAGAATTGCTGAAGATCAACAGGCTGGAAACTCCTGATGCAACATTCTCTGTCAGAGGAAAAGGGTATGCCGGGAAACATTTATTCGGGGAGGTTATCGGCTATCCAACGCTGAATAAGAAATCAAGGTGGAGTTCGCCTGGCCAGATAATCTATAAGCTTGATTACTATCCGCAGACAAAATCTGAAGACAGAGATCCGAAAGCAAGAGTGGGATTTACAGAAACTTTGCCGATAGATGTTTTTATCGAAAGCTGCAGAATAGACTGGCTGAAGATGAAAGAAAGAGATGACAAGATAAGTGAAATCGCGGACAGAAGCGATAAAATAATTGTAAGCGGAGAAGAAGTTGAAGGCGGCAGGACAGAGTTTGAAGTTGGGATGATCAAAAAAGACGGCGGAAGAAGAAGGGTTAGAGGCTCTGATGTTGAAACAAGGAACAAAGTAAACCAGGATTATTTCAAGGAAACCGGGATTAAAGCAGGAACAATGGCCAATATTCCAGGCGGAGAGGCATTTATGACCCCGGAATATTTAAAGGGAACTTTTGTTGGAGATGTTGTCATAAGCATTGACCAAAGCTATCTGCTTTCTGACAAAAATCCGCTGGTTGTTCAGTGCTACGGCGACTGCTACAAGATACTAAAAGGCGATAAGGCGATAATTGAAAAATTTGAAAATAAAAAGAAGGAAGCGTGGAAGCAGATTCTGGAGCAGGAGAAGAACAAAAGCCTGCCATTTGATGTGATAAAGCTGAAGAAAGATAACTTCAATAAAATAGGGGAATTTGCAATCAACACTAATCCGAATGCAAAGCTGTGCAATTACCTGATTGTGAATGAGAAGATAGCCAACATGATCCATATTGCCCTTGGATCTGGATTTGAGGCTGACAGGGCAACAGAGTATCATACAGATATAGTAATAGATGCGCCAAGGCAGAAGCTTGATATTTACGGATTGGATAAAAAAGGCAATAAGCTGTGGATTCTTAAAAAAGGAAAGTTTGCTGTTTAGTGAACAAAAACGAAATTTTCATTTTCGAAACATTTAAATATAAGAAGTATATACCAGTATACTAATTTCTATACTGAATAGAGGACGTATAGGGATTGCTCGCATGACAAAATGGAAAAAAAAAGTTTTAACTTTGTTGGATTTGTCGATAAGATTACTTTCAAGAAGGTTTTCTTATATTGGCTCTCATACATGTTTGTCTTTGGCATTGTTTTCTTTTTATTATCTCTTACCCAAGATAATGGCATTTTGTACAAACAAGAAAGACTGATTCCATCCATTAATGGCTTTATCACAGCACAATATTTTAGCTTCATAACATCGGCATCTGCTTCGCAGGGTTATGGCGACATCATGCCTGTCGGCATATCAAGGATTCTTGCAGTGATTGAAGCTGTTTCTGGCCTGATAATTTTTGGCTTATTGATCTCAAAGCTGGTTTCAATAAAGCAGAAAGTAATCCTTGATGAAGTGTACGACATTTCATTTGATGAAAAAATAAACAGATTGAGAAGCGGCCTGTATCTGTTCAGGGCAGAAGCCGGAAAACTTATTGATAAGATCAACTCAGGCAATGCATCAAAGCAGGAAATAAAGGATTTATGGCTGACGACAACAACATTTGACACTAATTTGTACGATCTCTTTAATATCATATGCCCAAACAGGAAGAACAAAGAATTTGTCAAAAAGGTTGATGAATTAAAGCTGGAGCTTATATTGAGGAGCATAGAAAGCTCCCTGAATAAATTGCTGGAATTGGTTGTTACATTGAACATAAAAGGCATCAGCTGGAAAAGCGAGATGACATCAGAGAATGTGAATTCAATAATAAACATGATCGGCCAGATAGAAGGTCATTACAAAAAAGAAAGCGTCAGCAAAAAGATCCTCAATATGCTTGAAGATATTGAAAAAATAAGGAGCGAGGTCAAGTACCAGGTTGAAGAGTACAGCAGAATTGAGGAAAAAGCGATAAAAGAAGAGATAAAGGATGATATGAAAGCAGAAACTAAAAGCGAAGAAAACAAACAAAAAGAGGAAATAATTGTTACGGTTAATTAAAAATAAATGCTAACCTAGTTTTTATAAATACTCATTTTTTGTTCTATTCTTCTAGGAACCGGACCATTAATTGATAATTTTGTGACCATGTTTCAAATGAAGCGTCCTCTGCAAATTTAATAGCCTTTTTATAATCTCCCATTGATTCGGCACGTATCATCATATATTCATTGCTATTCATATAAAAGCCACCAGCGAGTTTTATATAATTATCAAAAGTCATACTTTGTGATGCTTTTTCTTCAAGCACATCTTTTTTCTTTTGACTAATCCATCCTTTTCCATAAACTTTTTCTATAAATTTTCGTTTAGCTTCTTTTGAATGAAGGAATTTAAAGAATTTTTCTGTTTTAATTTCATATTCCAGATCGGATTTCATTTTGACTCCCATTTTATTTGCATCTATTTGTTAATCTTATTCACTCAATAGTAACTATTAAACGCCTAAATATTTAAATCTTGCTGTAATTTTAAATTACGACAAATAGATAAATTTAAAAATAAGTTTCTATTTATGTTAAATTCATGGAGTCTTTAAACATAAAAGATAGGCTTAAAGAAATAGGCTTGACAGAAAACGAAGTCAAAGTTTATATCGCCTGCCTTGAATTGGGATCATCCTTGGCTTCAAAAATAGCTGAAAAAAGCGGAATTTATAGGACGATAATTTACGACATATTGAATAGTCTTATTGAAAAAGGCCTTGTTTCTTATCTTATAAAAGAGAATAGAAAATATTTTCAGGCCACTTCTCCAGAATCCTTAAATAAATATTTAGAAGAAAAAGAAAGAATACTGCTTGATCAAAAAGAAACAATAAAGCTCATAATAGAACAATTGAAGAAAATAGAAGCGCCTAAAAAAGAGCCCTATTCAATTGAAGTTTTTGGCGGCAAAGAAGGTTTTAAGACATTACTGGAGGACATACTAAAAGAAGGAAGAGACTATAAAATGATTGGTTATGAGGCTCTCGGAGCAAAACTGCTCAAATATTATTTTATTCACTGGCAGAAAAGAAGAATAAAACAAAAGATAAAAAGACACATAGTTGCAAAGAAAAAAAGGAGAAGCGAAATAGAAAAATACAAACAATTAACAGAAGCAAGATTCCTGCCAGATGATTATGAAATTCCTACTTCTGTTTTGATTTATGGTCATAAATCAATCCTGTTTCTTCCACTAGAAGAGGATTTTGTTGCGATCAAAATAGACAGCGAGAAAATAACAAAATCATTTGAAACATATTTTGAAATCCTTTGGAAAATCGCTAAATCTTAATCTGTATCAGGCAGCTTCTCAGAGCATTTCCTGCAGTAGATCTTCTTTCCCTTGCTTTTGCCAATGCATTGATTGCAGATCGCTGCTCCGCACCATCCGCACAGCCCGACAGTTTCCTTTCCATGAAGTATGCATCTCATTTTTTATCACCTTGAAAACACAAGTTCAACATGTTTTTATTTTTGAGTTTAAATATTTTGCTTATTTTCAGAGTTTCCATTCTCTTCCTTCACAATCCTTGCAGCTGCAACCAGCTTGTCGCCTTCTTCAAGCTTCATGATCCTTGCTCCCTGCGTTGCCCTTCCGATGGCAGGAATTCCTTCTGCCTTTGTCCTTATCACAATGCCATTCTTGCTGATGAATATCAGCTCGTCATTATCAGTTACTGGCTTGACAGCAACAACGCAGCTGTTTCTTTCGCTGCAGAGTATGTTTCTGACACCGACACCGCCGCGGCTGACCAGCCTGTATTCTGAAATCTGCGTTCTCTTTCCATAGCCGTTTTCTGTAACAGTCAATAAAGTTTTGGAATCGTCGCCGATTACCATTCCGACAATCTCATCATCCTGCCTTAATCTTGCTCCCCTGACGCCTTGCGCTGATCTTCCGGTTGCCCTTACATCCTCTTCCTTAAATCGGACTGCAAGCCCGTTTTTTGTAGCAAGGATTACCTGCTGCTTTCCGTCTGTGAGGCTTGTTGCTATAAGCTCGTCGCCTTCTTCCAATGTAATGGCAATTATTCCGCCGGCTCTCGGCCTTGAATATTCTGCAAGATTTGTTTTCTTAACTGTGCCTTTTCTTGTTGCGAATACTATATGATGCTGATCATCAAACTCCCTTACAGGAACAAATGCGCTGACTTTCTCATCTTTACTTAAGTCCAATAAATTAACAACAGCAGTTCCTTTTGCAATTCTTGATACTTCCGGGATTTCATAGACCTTGAGCCAATGCACTTTTCCCTTGTTTGTGAAAAACAAGATATAAGAATGCGTGTTTGCAATAAACAGGTCTTCAACAAAGTCCTCTTCTTTCCTGCCTGCGCCTATAACTCCGTGCCCGCCTCTTTTTTGCAGCTTGTATGCGCCAACAGACAGCCTTTTTATATAGCCTTCGTGCGTTATTGTAACAGCCATTTCTTCAGGCTTTACAAGGTCTTCTGTGCATATCTCATCTGCAACTGATTCCTCAATCTGCGTTCTTCTGCCATCGCCGTAATTGTTTTTAATTTCAATTAATTCATTTTTTATTACACCTAAAATTTTTGCTTCATCTGCAAGCATTGCCTTAAGAGCTTCTATGAGCTTTAACAATTCCTTGTGGTCATTTTTTATTTTCTCCTGCTCTAATGACGCTAACCTTTGCAGCCTCATGTCCAGTATTGCCAATGACTGCACTTCAGTAAGCCTATAATCGCCAATAAGCATGATCTTTGCTTCTGCTGCATCCCTTGATTTCTTTATTTTTTGTATAACATTGTCTATATCATTTAATGCTATGATTAACCCTTCCAAAATATGCGCTTTCTTTTCAGCTTCATTGAGGTCAAATTCTGTTCTCTTCCTGACAACATCCTGGCGGTGCTTTATGAAATGCTGCACCATTCCCTTAAGGCTTAAGACCTTGGGCTCATTGTTGACCAAGGCGAGCATTATTATGCCAAATGTTGTCTGCATTGATGTGTGCTTGTAAAGCTGGTTAAGGACAACTTCGGGATTTGCGTCTTTTTTCAGCTCTATGACAACGCGCATTCCTTCCCTGTCGCTTTCATCCCTTAAATCAGAAACTCCGCTAAGGCTCTTATCCCGTATAAGGCCTGCAATCTGCTCTATCATGATTGATTTGTTCACCTGGTAAGGTATTTCATTTACAATTATGTTTTTTCTTTCCTTCTTTTCTTCAATAGCAGTCTTTGCCCTTACAATCACGCTGCCTTTTCCGGTTTCATAAGCCTGTTTTATCCCGCCTAAACCGAGAATTGAGGCTCCGGTTGGAAAATCAGGTCCGCGTATGAAGTGCATCAGCTTCTCATTTGCAATATCAGGATCGTCAATTGCAGCAATAATGCCGTCTGAAACCTCTGAGATGTTATGCGGAGGAATATTTGTTGCCATGCCAACTGCAATTCCTGAAGATCCGTTGATGAGCAGATTTGGAATTTTAGAAGGCAATACAGTTGGCTCTTTAAGGCTGCCGTCAAAATTATCAGCAAACTTCACAGTTTCCTTTTCAATGTCCTGCAGCAGCTCTTCTGCAATCTTGTTTAATCTTGCTTCACTATAACGCATTGCGGCAGCTGCATCACCGTCAATAGAATTGTGCACAAAAATGCCTGCAGCTAAAGCAAAGTTGTGCGTTTCTTCAATTGTAAGGTCATAAACATCTTCTTGTTTATTTAAGATAACAACATCCTTGACTTTATGGTTTAGTTTGACAATTTTTATACCCAATTCGGCATATGAATTCAGATATAACGACATTAAAGAATCTCCGGATTTAAGATGCTGCGCCTCTTTATAGCTTCCGTCTCTTAACATAAATTTATGATCTAATGTGCATTTTATTTCTTCATCATTGTCTAAAATTATTTTTATGATTTTTTGATTTTTCTTTGTAAGCCGCGGGTTTTTTATTTCTGCTATCTCTGCATCTCCATTTTTGTTTATAGTGTAGGTATAATTTTTTTTGTTTTGTTTGTGCTCTTCAACCAGCTCTTTGAACGACAAATCCCTGTTATCGGTTAACTTTACTTTTGCGTCTCCTGTAAAACACCCAAAATTTCCCTGGCCCTGTAACAAAGGATAACGCAGCGAGAAATCCTGAACCATTCTGACCATTGCATCATAGACTGCTATATCGCCATGCGGATGATATTTTCCCAAAGTTTCACCGACGATCCTTGCTGATTTTTTAAAAGGCTTGTTGTGGTGCATGCCCATATCGTTCATTGCAAAGAGAATCCTTCTGTGCACCGGCTTTAACCCGTCTCTTACATCAGGCAATGCCCTTCCGACAATTACAGACATGGAATAATCAAGATAAGACTGCTTCATCTCATCTTCAATCACTCTGTTGACTATTCTTTCCTGTTTTTTGCTGTTATTTTCTTCAGAATTTTGATCCATTTTCAGAATGTCCTCATTAAATAAAAGCATACTTTTATTTAAAAACCTATCGTTTCTAAAATGGCGAGATAAGGCTTAAAATGGCAGAATTTTGGCGTTTCAACATAGATCAAAAATAGGTTATAATAAATCTGCCAGCCTTTTTATGTCCCTGTTTGCAACATGAGTGTAGATCTGAGTTGTCTGAAGGCTTGCATGCCCCAATAATTTCTGGATGTGCCTTATATCAGCCCCTGCTTCAAGCAGATGCGTTGCAAAGCTGTGCCTAAATGTATGGGGGGTTACCCTTTTATTTACGCCTGCTTTCATTGCAGCGCTTTTAACTATAACCTGAATAGTCCTTTTGCTGTATTTCCTGCCAATGTTTGAGAGAAAAATAAGGCCTTCTTTCTTTAAGCCGAACATCACAATAAACTGCTTTAGCTTCTGATGAAGGAAAAGAACCCTGTCTTTGCTGCCTTTTGTTATTTTAAGATGGATTGTATCCCTGTCAAAATCAATGTCTTCCCATCTTAAATTCACTATCTCATCAAGCCTTACTCCTGTGTAATACAAAAACATGAGAATAAGCCTATGGCGGAGATTTAATGTTGATTCAAACATTTTGGTTATTTCCTCTCTGCTCAATACTATAGGGAGCTTTCCATCACTTTTTGCAAGAGGTATTTTCTCGTCAAACTTTTGGCTTAAGACATGCTCATAAAAGAACTTAAGGGCAAAATAAGCTGAGCGGATGGCAGATCTGCTCTTCCCCGTATAGCCCAAAAGATATTCCCTTGGCTGTTTTCCGGATGCCAGGAAATTCTTTATCAGGTTAAGATATGCCTTTTCAGTCTGCTTTGAATACTTCCTTA
>JACPBO010000015.1 GCA_016180285.1 Candidatus Woesearchaeota archaeon | reverse complement strand
CCGAACGGCAGCATTAGCTACTGGCATGTTAGCTGCCGTTCAATTTTTGTTTTAGAGAAGGAGATATTTATTGGTTAGCACCATTAAGTTGACTGTGCCAGTTCATAGAAAAGTTTAAATATCATCACTATTTTCCAGTGGAACATGGAAGAAAAAACATTTACTGGGAAAGTTAGCTATGGAGAAGCGGTAGATGATTGTATTGAACATAGATGTATCCGCTTAAATCCTTCTCAAGTCATTAAACATGGTGTTCCCTCTGCAGGTTTAATGAAACCTCTTATAGACATTTCTGAAGCGATTGTTGTCCTTTTAAAAAAAGGATCTGGCGAGTATGCAGTTGAGCTACATACTGATCAAGACACTAAGAAGTATGAAGCTTACAACTCTTCATGCTCAAATCCAGGGCCAAATAGCTCTTTAAATGAGCCATACAATAGTACTAAGAAAATATACGAAGGCTTAGTGGCCATAGTAGGAGAAAATACTTTTAAACTGCATGTTTTCCCTGACTTGTCAGTAGGAATTGAAGAATCAGATATACGCGAAATATTGGCCTAAAGCGGTTTTATCATACTATTTTTTATAAATGCTTTTCTATCTCTATGATAAAGCTGCGATTATTAAGGTCTTATACAGCAATATATTAAACCAACTGCAGTATATCCTGCGCATCTGGCTGAGATTTATTCTTTGTCCTGATGAACCTGCAATATCCTGTAGACCATTCTATCTTTATGGCGGGCATATCCCTTTCCTGTTTCACTGCTTCAACAATTGATGTTAAAGATCGGTATAGTTTAGGATCTTCAAACAATCTGCCCCATTGATGGTACGGATTTTCACATGCAAGAGGAGGCGTTATTACTGCTCCACTTTCTTTGAATTCAATCAGTTCTAAAGGTTGGCCATAATATTTTGCAGTAACACCAACTTTAGTAATCTCTCTATTTTTTCCAATAGGGAAGATATTGACTGGCATCTTATTAAGAGACCATTCTATAGGCGCAAGCAGGCTCCCTCCCCGCCAATTAATAAACATTGAAAATTCCCTTTCAGACAGATAGAAATGGGCCCTTTCCATGCACCAAATTAAATGAGAAGGGATGTTTATCTCGAATGAGTACTTTTTTATGAAATTCTCTATAGAGGCAATACATGGTTTTTGATTTTCATTTTTTGAAAGAAAATCTAAATAAAGCTGATTTTTTAATGGAAAATCACAATAAACCCCTTGTTGGTATGAAGATTGAATACCTCTCAATACAGGATCATCCTCTTTAACCTGACAATAAAATAATGGCTCATCACCAAATGCCTTCAATAAATTCATTGAATCTTCTCTTATAAGCCTTCTAATCTCTTCCAAATAGTTTTTATAACTGCCAAAATGCTCTTCAGCAAATTCTTTTACTTTATTATTTGGCGCTTCAAGAACTTTGTCAGAAATAGAATTTGCAAATGAAAATATTCTGTCTTTATCAACTAAATTTGATCTCATCTAAAATACCTTTAGATATCTTATTTTTTATAGCAAAGCTCATATTCTCGTCTTTTACAATAAAACTGCGCCAAATTGTTTAGCGCATCCTTAAGTGTTCTGTTTTTCTCAGCAGATTTGACTATTTCAGCATCCATCTCATCAAATATTTCTTTGTGTTTGGACATAACGCCAGATAATAAGTTATCATAGGATATGCCTTCTCTATCCATAATAGCTTCTTTCCAATCTTCTGGCAGATAATCAGAACAACGTATGACCTCCAATGCCCTTTCTGCGGGTTGTTTCAATCTTCTGCTTACAGGAAATCTTTCAACCAATGCTGCAAGTTGCGTGTAGAAAACAACCTCGTTATTGTATTTTGTTGGTTTGTCTCGTTTTACCCTTAATTGTATCCACAGGGTTTCTGATGCCCCGATAAGAGCATTACATAAATTATATGTTTCTTCACCAACCTCAATCATGGCGGCCAAAAATGGATAGAAACGTTCGGCGCGTACTGAATGCAACTCGTCCTTGATAGACCAACCGCTTTCCACACTATTCAATATCGTTCCAATCTCAGAATCGTAATTCGGATACCTTTCTTTTAAGAGTTGAAGTGATTTTGAAAGCTCAACACCGCTAGACAGCATAATGCCCCACTCTTCTGCCATCAAAATTTGCTCTAACAGGTCTTCATCTTTCATTGATACCACACTCATTTGATTTATAAAATTTTAACTTACTTCAAGCAATTATGCTTCTTATACCCTTTCTTCTTCGCTTCCTCATCGCTGTTCAGCCAAACCCTGTTTCTTGCATTGATCTTCTCCGCCCAGTCGCATTTTGGCGCATGGTAATAGCTGGCGTTTTTGCTTGCAACGTACTTGCCTGGCTCATATGTTTCAACAGAATACTTTGTTTCAGAAGGCTCTATTTCAATATCCTTAACAATGTCTTTGGCTTCATAAAAATCTTCATCCTTGGCTTTCTCTTTTTTAACGATATTCAGGGAAGCCAGCATGCCAATTATTGTAAACAGAGCAAGTAAAAATAACATGAAAGAGCCGCCTGTCAGGAAATAAAGGTAAATGACATCAACCAGCACAGCAGAAAAATAAATATAAGGCCATGCCCACGCATCTTCTTTAAGCAGAAGGTACATTATTGAAATTCCGGATATCAGGAAAATGACAGTCAGGAAAAGCTGCCATATGAAAACTCCCTCAATGCCGAATGTCGCCTTTATCAGGCCCACTATGTCAAGAAACATCACAATCAATATTGCAAAATGCAATCTGCCACCCATCATAATCCATCAAAACAATAAAGAATATTTAAAGATTTCTATTTTTGAGTAATTAAAACGCCTCAAACTCTGCAAGATTCTTCAGATAGCCGTTCTTCTTCAGCCATTGAACTTGAGAAGGCCTGTACTTGAAAATTATGTCTGCTTTGTCATCTCCTCCGAGCTCCCACGGCTCGATCAGGACAACATCGCCCTCCCTGACCCAAAGCTTTCTCTTCATTCTGCCTGGAATCCTGCATATCCTTGTTTTGCCGTCAAAGCACCTTACCCTGTTTCTGGAAGCCCCTAATCTCTGGTCAAGAATTCCAATGCACTGCTTTCCCCTGGGAAGCTTGACTCTTCTGATCTCTTCCATGCGATCGTTCTTCCATTTGGACCAAAGAAATAAGGATTGTCTTATAAAGATTGCGATATTTATGTTCATAACCAAAGCATAATAAACTTTATATATGAGTCCTCAATTCTATTTATCATGGTGACAGAGAGTAAACTATATATAAAAACAGACCCAAAAAATATCCAAGAATATTATTCTGTTATTTTAAGACAAAAGGATGAACAATTTGAATTTGATTTTAAGAGAATCAGTTCTATCTGGGGGGAAGTCCGAAGAATAGTTTCTCCACCTGATTTTTTATGGATTGACAATGCCCAAAAATTTGATATGACAGATGTAGATACTTATCGGATGAATGGTCTCACTGTAAAGGTTGAGAGAGCAGTTAATGGGGCATATTTTGACGGGTTGGGCATTCTTGGAGTTGAGGTAGAGATAATTTCAGAAATGGACAAAAAATCTAGACGACGTGCTGATAGATTAGCAGAGATCATTGTAGAAAATGCTCCTTCAATGGCGATTAGAATTGGGAGAAAATTACCTTCAAATAGAGTGGAAGATTATTGGATGTAATGATATCGTTTTCTCAATCATATAAGACAAGTGGAATTTTGTTGTTTAAATAGAAAGTTTTATATCTGCAGTAATTGCCAGTATAGATATGACTAAGAGAACCATAGCATTGATCATATTCATTTTCTTGGCTAATTTTGCTTTTGCATTGGAGCCCTGCCAATCAGGCGATATTAAAACTTCTGTCTATAAAGAATACCAGATGTTATACCCTAAGGAAGACTTTATCCGAATTACTGATAAAGATTCACTTAAAGATTTGGCGCAATTAAAGGATTTGGCCTGCCTGCAGTATCTGGATGCGACTGAGCACGGAATTAAGGGCGATATTGCCAATTTGAAGAATCTGACAAATTTGGAGGTTTTTAGTCTTTATTCCAATCCTGAAGTTTCCGGCGATATCTGCTCATTAAGCAACGCAACAAAGCTAAGAAGCCTGAAATTTGCCTTTGATCCAAATATAACAGGAGACATTTCATGCTTAAAAGGCCTGGTTAAGTTAGAAACTTTTGCCATGACCCATACCCAAATTTCAGGAGATTTGTCTGTTTTTTCCAATATGCCTAACTTAAAGGCAATTTATGTCAGCGGCACTAATATCAAAGGCAACATTTGCGCATTGAGCAATTTAACCAATATTGAAGAGCTGGGAATAGCAGATGAGTACCCAGGAAATCCCGACGTTACAGGAGATTTATCATGCCTTGATAATCTGAAAAAACTCAAGAGAGTCTCTATTTATAATACGAATGCAACTAATTGCGAACAATTCACCAAGGCTCATCCAGACATTGCCCAGATGGGAGAAACCGAATCCGGAAGACCGGCTGGTGGAGGTTGCTCTAAGGAGTCGCTGAAAACATTGGTAGATGTTGCTCAAAAGTATGAGAGGAAGATAGGCAAAGAAGTACAGACAGAAGTGAGAGGGCAGCCTAATTATCAGCCTGCTGCAAGTGCAGATCATAAGCAATACAAAGAGCCGGACAATCGAAATTTCTTTGCCAGACTTATTGATTGGATTAAAAGTTTGTTCAGAAAAGAATCGGCTTCGCCTTCAAATGCTACAGATAGCGGGCCTCCAAAGGAATGCACTGTAAATGGGAAGTTTATTGGCGAAGATAACTGCAAGGCTATGATGGAAAAATCATCTCCAGAGGGGAATCATTCACCATGAGATTAAAGCTGCCAAAAAAGAAGTTGATTGCTGTAAATGCTTCTCTGTTAAGAAGGATCATTGCATTTCTTATAGACCTGTTAATTATAAATTTTATAATATTGAGGCCGTTCCGGAACGTATTATTGAAATTAATGCCTGGCGGATCTTTTAATGAAGCATATTCCTATCTGCTGTCAAACCAAAATGCAAACACGGCATTATTTTTCATTACAGCGGCGATATCCCTTCTTGCGCTGCTTTACTTTGTTATTTTGCAGTACAAATTAGGCCAGACAGTTGGCATGATGCTTCTTAGCTTACATATTGAACCCAAGGAAATCAAGCTCTGGCAGGCTCTGGTTAGAAACCTTTTTATAATCCCTGTATTTCCGTTCTTCTTATTGTGGATGCTGGATCCTATTTACCTGCTTTTCAATAAAGAAGGGAAAAGATTCACGGAAAGATTGTCAAATACAAAGATTGTGCAAGTCTATGAGGTGGCAAGATGAACAAATGGGCTGTTGTCATTGTTGTTCTGGCAATTTTGGGGTTTTTCAGCTTGATGTTTGCAGGCATCGCAGCGCTGCTTTCTTCAGCGCCAGTTGAATCAGGAAATGCTGCTGTAATTCCGATAAAAGGCATCATAATGGCTGATGAATCATATGGATCATTCGGCAGCATAGTTGCATCCTCGACAAAAGTAATTGAGAACATAGACAAGGCGGATAAAAATCCCAATGTAAAAGCCATAATCTTTGATATAAATTCTCCCGGCGGCTCTGCTGTTGCATCAGATGAGATCGCAGCCAGAATAAAGAAGCTGAGCAAGCCGACTGTCGCTGTAATAAGGGAGGAAGGCGCATCAGGGGCTTACTGGGTAGCGTCTGCAGCAGACTACATAATCGCAAACAGGATGTCTATTACAGGCTCTATTGGCGTTCTTGGGTCTTATTTGGATATTTCTGGTTTTTTAAACAGGCACAATGTAACGTATCAGCGACTAGTTTCCGGATCT
This sequence comes from Candidatus Woesearchaeota archaeon, assembly GCA_016180285.1. Classification (NCBI taxonomy): domain Archaea; kingdom Nanobdellati; phylum Candidatus Woesearchaeota; species Candidatus Woesearchaeota archaeon. Next base: position 3,317 of record JACPBO010000015.1, on the reverse strand, counting down.
GAAAAAGACATTGGAAGCCCCTTGAAGAATTTAACAGCTGAAGAAAGAGGAATAATGCAGGAAAAGCTGGACAAAATACACCGGATATTCATAGATGAAGTTGCTCAAAACAGGCTGCTGACAAACGAAGAAGCCAGCGAAATATCAACAGGCGTTTTCTTTTTGGGAATGGAGGCTTTGGATCTTGGCCTGGTTGATGAGCTTGGCGACATGGAATCTGCAAAACAATACCTTGCAAATACGCTGAACATAACAATTTCTGCATTTGGTTACAAAGAAAAGAAGAGCTTTATTGACCTGCTCTCAGAGGCATTTTCTCAGCAGTCGTTTTTCGTAGGAAAAGGGATCGGATCTGCTGTTTTTGAAAAAACAAGAACAATAAACAAGGTTGATATTTGGACATAGTTATAAATGTAAAAATTGAATACGTTTCATTATTATGGAATTACTTAGAATTTTTTATTACGTCTCACATAAAGTCCAATTCCAGTTGATTCGGGGATGTTATGTCCATCAATCCCTTTATCTCCTACTAATTCAAAATGTAATTTTGGAGAAACCGTATATCTGATGACGGCTCTCCAATTTGCAATATAATCGCCATTGTCTTTTACTGTGCTTGTAGGTCCGGTTGCAAATCTGATTTTATCTGTAATTTTTCTGCCCGCTAATAAGCCAAGATATGTTTCATTTGGCGGATTAATATCTTTTTTGTTCTCACCTGTAAAAGCATATTCCAATATCCCATCAAGCCCATACTTTTTATCGGCTGTTAAGTATGTGGCCAATATGCTTGTTTTCAGATCATATCTTTCATTTCCTAAGCCCTTATTGCCTGTTGGGAATGTTCTTCCTCTTGGGCCAGCACCTATTGAAATGTCGCTTAGCCCATTTTCAGAAAGATTAGTCGAATCTATAAACTTATATGGCAGGCTGATAAATCCGAATTTTCCAAATTCATCGCCATCCCAGTATTTCAATATCAGATTATTGGTTACTGTTTCAACATTTTTTTCATTTCTGGAGTAGGCGATTCTCTCGTCCAATTGCCAGTTTGTCGGGCCTCTTAAGCCTTTGAAGATGTCATCTGCACGAACATTGCTTAAGAGGGCGGTCATGAGGCACAAGCCGCCAGCTGCAATAACTTTTAAATTTTTAATTAAATAACTCATAACTATTTGAAAGTAGCTAATGTATTTAAATGTATGTGGTATTGTTACAACACCATTAAATTTAAATATAAGTTCATCTTATTCTGCCTATGGCCTTGGAAATCCTAAGAAAAATCGGGCTCTCTGATGGAGAGATCAAGGCATATTCTGCCTTGCTTGACCTTGGAACATCTCCTGTTAACAAAATCCATGAAAAAACAGGCATTGAAAGAAGAAATATCTATGACATATTAAACAAGCTTATTGAGCGCGGCTTAGTAACTTATACCGAGGAAAACAAACGAAGATTATTCCAAATTTCCCACCCCAGCAAACTCATCGGGTGTCTGGAGGAAAAAAAGCATGAAATTGATAAAACAGAGAAAGAGGTAGAAAAAGAAATGCCTTCTATAATCGAGCAATTTAACTTTAAAAAACCGGAAATAAACGCTGAGGTTTACAGGGGCGTAGAAGGCGTTAAGGCAGTTTGGGAAGATATGCTGAATTATAAAGAGATATATTGGATCGGTTCAGGAAGGTATGTCCCGAAGAAGCATCCTGTTTTCTTTGCAAACTGGAATAAGCGAAGAATAAAACTAAAGATAAAAATGTTTAATATTATCAGATACGAGCTAAAAAAAGAAGTGAAGCCTTTTCAGCTGGAATATTGCAGATTTCTGCCAAAAGCATTCAGCGGCAATCCGACAGTTATTGGCATCTACGGAAACAAAACAGTTAATTTTTTATTGGGCGAGGATTTTTTTGCATTCGTAACCGAGAGCAAAGAGCTTGCTGAGAACTATAAAAGATACCACAAATACCTGTGGGATAATGTGGCGAAAGGTTAAAAGAGGAAAATGGAAAGATCAACAAGGTTTTTGGTTTTAATGGTTTTTGCGCTGGTTTTATTTTCAAATTTAGCGTATGCGATAAAAATAGACCATGAGGTTGATGAAAAACTTAAAACAGGCGATGAAGTCGATGTTATAATCAAGCTGAATTACCAGAACCTGGACAATCTCGGCATTTTTGGCAAGAAAGAAAAAATAAAAAACAGCCAGGACAGCGTTATTTCAGAATTCTCAGAAAATGAGCTGAAAGTGGTCACAGATATTCCATTGTAAACTCTTTTTCCGCAAAAATAAAGCGCTCTGCATTTAATAAATTAAAGAACAACCCGAATATTGAGGCAATTGAATACGATCACCCGATGCAGATTGACCTTTTAACAAGCGCTCCGCAGATAAATGCAACAAAGCTTTGGGGTTTAACATACAACGGGACAAATATTACAGGATTAGGGCAGACAGTGTGCATTTTAGATACAGGCATCCAATACACCCATCCTGCTTTGGGAAACTGCACAAACACAACATTTCTTGGGGGAAACTGCACAAAAGTCCTTGGAGGTTATGATTATGTCAACACAGACTGGGACCCTTATGATGACAATGGCCATGGAACTCATGTGGCAGGCATTGTAGCTTCGATGAATGATACTTATAAGGGAATTGCGAATAATGCGAGCCTTATAGCAATAAAGGTGCTTAACTCAGCCGGAACCGGATCAACTGCCAACATCATAGCTGGCATTGACTGGTGCGTTAACAATGCATCAAGATATAATATAACTGTTATCAGCATGAGCCTTGGCACCTCTGTACTGTACACAGGTTACTGCGACGATTCTTATGCATCAACAGCAGCTTCAATAAATTCTGCAATTGCAGCAAACATCTCTGTTTTCGCAGCAACAGGAAATAACGGCAACACAACGGCAATTGTATCTCCGGCATGCATTCAAAATACAACGGCAGTAGGAGCAGTCAACAGCAATGATGCAATTTTTTACAACAGGAACAATATAACAGATGTGCTGGCTCCTGGCGTGAGCATAATCTCAACTTATACAACAAGCGGTTATGCGACTTTTAGCGGAACTTCAATGTCAACTCCGCATGCAGCAGGGGCAGCAGCATTGCTGAGGCAGTACAGAAAGCTTGAAACAGGGGCATCGCTGACATCCCTGCAGGTTGAAAACGCATTAAAGACAGGCAAGAATATAACAGACAGCTCCGGCTCAAACCTTAATTTTACAAGAATTGACTTATGGCCTGCACTGGCATCTCTTGATGCAAATGCTCCTATAATAACTTTTGTCGGGCC
>JACPBO010000014.1 GCA_016180285.1 Candidatus Woesearchaeota archaeon | reverse complement strand
GCGAAGAATTGCACGGAAAATCTTGATGAAAATAATCTATAACTCCGATGCAAAAGAATACGGCGGGATACGGGCGAAGATGAGATTAACCAATGTCCGCTACCTTTCCAATAAAATGGTAAGCCCGAATTGGATAGATATATTTCCAAATGCTGCTCTGTTTGTTATTATTCTCAAGACCCCAATTGCATTTGTAGTGAGAGATAAAGAACTGGCCAATAGTTTTCGGGCGTATTTTGATATCATGTGGGCGAATTCCAAAGAATAATTAATTTTTGGTGTTTTCGCGCAGCACAACAAAAAACCTTATAAACCTCATATATTAACCAATAAGCATGATTTACTCTAAAGAATACACTAATGGCTATCGTCATGAAAGATTTGAAAATACATATAAAAAAGCAATAAATCTTGTTAAAATAAACAAAAAAGACAGAATTTTAGAGATTGGCTGCGGAGATGGTTATTTTGTAAAAAAATTGATGAGATATTCTAGAAGATGTGGTGGCATCGACCTGAACAAAGATGCAATAAAAAGTTCAAAACTAAAGAATTGTTATGCTATGAATGCTGAAAAATTAAGATTTAAAAAAGAGTCTTTTGATAAGATCTTCTCCATTCACACCATTGAGCACATTCCTGATTTGGAAAAAGCATTTTCGGAGATGAGCAGTGTATTAAAAAAGAATGGCAAGATTATTCTGATTTATCCACTAGAGCCGATCAGAGGGCTATTTGAAACATATAGCTCTTTAAGGACTTATGGCCACCCATTTAATGGCCGAAAATTTCATCTTCATAAATTATCATTAAGAGAAGTCAGAAGTTTAGCTAAAAGGCACAATTTTAATGTAATAAAAAATGGCTTTTTATTTGCTGATTTCTGGCTTTATCCTCAATTTTTTTCAATTTTAGAGAAAAAATAGGAAATTTGTAAATGGATAAAATAAACTGACTTCAATGGCGCATATATACAAATGTGTCGGAAATCTGTAAATCAACAAAAAACCTTATAAACAACCTCTGTTCATTATGCGCCATGATAAAAGAGGATATGAGGGATTTCGGGAGATTCTACCATGTGCTGAATGTTCTGTTCAAAAACAGGCTCGGCTACTTTCTTGAAAAGCACGGGCTGCATATTTACCTGCCATTCCATAAAAAATTAATGAGGCACAAATTCATTGCGCCATTAAAGCCAGAAGTAAGATGGAGGCAGGCATTCGAGGAATTAGGCGGAACTTTTGTTAAGCTGGGGCAGCTGCTTAGCTTAAGGCCTGATTTGGTTCCTTTTGAATACTGCGAGGAATTCCAGAAGCTGCAGGATGATGTGCCGGCTTTTCCGTTTTCCGAAGTTAAAAAAATAGTTGAAAAGGAACTGAAAAAGCCATTAAACAAAATCTTCAGGTCTTTCAATGAAACGCCTATCGGCTCTGCGTCTATCGGCCAGGTGCATGAAGCGGTGCTGAAAAACAACAAGAAGGTTGTTGTAAAAGTGCAGCGGCCTCATATAGACCAGATAATGAGAGCAGATATTGATATTCTTTATACATTTGCGAAGATGATTGAAAAAGGCAGAAAATTCTCAAATATTACGCCGACAGAGATCATGAATGAATTTGAAAAATATACGAAAAAAGAGCTGGATTATGTCCTTGAAGGAAGAAACATAGACCAGTTCTACCAGAATTTTGAAAACTCAAAAACAATCAAGATTCCAAAAGTCTACCTGGATTACACAACAAGCAGAGTGCTGACAATGGAATATATTAAAGGGACAAAGCTGAAAGATATGGATGACAAGAAGATTGACAGAAAGCTGGTGGAAAAGATAGCTGCTGATGCCATATTGAAGCAGGTTTTTGAGGATGGATTTTTTCATGCAGACCTTCATCCGGGAAACATATTGCTGACAGGCCATAAAATAGCATTTCTTGATTTTGGAATAGTGGGCTATATGAGCAAGCAGCTTAAAAACCAGTCGCTGGATTTGTTCATAGCATTGCTGGAGAAGGATTCCAGAGAAGTAAAAAGCCTATTGATGAAAATAGGAAAATCAGATGATGCCATTGGATTAGAAACATTTGAGGATGAAATTACTGAAGTGATCAATGAATGGCGAGGCGCGCAGATAAGGCAGATGAACATAACAAGCATGCTGCGAAATTTGCTTAATCTCTGCTTTAAGCACAATATAAAGATGCCTGCGAATATAATTTTGTTTGCGAAAGCGCTGATTACATTGGAAGGATCGGCCAAGCTGATAAATCCCGAGTTTGACATCAACGAGTATGCTGAGCCATATGTGAAGAAAATTCTGGCTAACAGGGCAAGGCCCAGCGAGCTGATCAGGGCATTTCTGAAGAAGGGCAGGGAAATAAAGGAAATTCTTGATGAATTTCCTGAGAAAGCAAAGGAGATAATTGACAAGGCAGCAGCAGGCAAGATAAAGCTCGACATAGAGGATGAAGAGATTAAAAAACTCGGTTTCGAGATAGACAAGTCAAGCAACAGATTGGCATTGGGCATGATAATCGGGGCAATAGTTATCGGGATGGCTCTGCTTATGAAAACGCAATATGAGTCATACGCATTTGCCGGAATGGCTGTTGTTTTTGTATTAGGCGCAGTGCTGATAATATCGATTTTGAGGGAAGGAAAATATTAGGAGGTGAAAAATGATAAAAGAAGCCAAGAAAATAGCAAAGCTCGGCATAAAAGCAGTTTCAATAACAAAGGGCATTGCAGAGAGGGAGATAAGGTATTTGATGAAGAAAGGCGTGCTGCCGAAAAAAGACGGATTTGCATTGCTGCTCAGGATAATGAATGAAGCAGAGAAGCAGAGCAAAGGGATTGAAAAGAATTTGAGGAAACTGGCCAAGAGGGTGCTGAAGTAATTTTGAACAAATATTTATAAAGAGGCAAAACACTCTGTCTTTATGAATTCCGAGATATTTGAAAAGATAATAAAATCCCTAAATACAGCCTCAGAAAATCAGGGAAGCTATTGCGCATTTGCGGACAAGTCATATAAGCCGGTCAGGGTTTCCAAGGATAATTTTAAAGAGATCAAGGCTGCAAATAATAAAAATAAGATTGCATTTATTGACGGCGGAAATGCGGAGCTGCTGTCCGCCTCTAATTTTTCTCTGCAGCTGATACGGCTTTATTATACGATATATAAAGAAAATAAAAGAATCAAAGCAGAGAAATTTGAATTTTATTTATTGGTCAATTCGCTGAATGAGGGTGATGATATTTTTTATAAGACAGAAATATTCCCTGTAAATTTTGATATCGAGTCCTTTTCATTCAATTCTTATGATGCTACAATAAAAGAAGGCAGCAACCAGATAAGCATATCAAAAATAGGCGATGTAATAAGGAGATTTTCTGAGATAAAGCTTGCATCAGATATTGCCAAAGAGCTTGAAACAGGCGACATCATTGTTTTAGACGGCACATTGCAGGCAAATTATACGAATGAAAAAAATTTACTTGATATGCTTTATAATGAAGCCGAAGAAAGAGGCATAACAATAACAGCGCTTTCAAAAACTTCAGCATTGTTCACCGAAACAGGAGGCTCTTTTGTTGCTTTGCTTGAGGGCATTTCTCCTTACAGGAAATGGTTTTATCATCCTGTTGCTGAAATAAACAGCGAAAAGCACAAGGCAGAACTGTTTGTCTTTAAATTAGATGAGAGATCGAGTTATATTCTTAGATTTGAGGCTTATAAAAACGTTAAATTTGATGTTAATGGCATAGTTTCAGGGCTTTCGCTTAATGCTTCTGACCCTGTGCTGCCAGGCTATCCTTACGGCATGATAGAAGCAGACAAGTTTGCAAGAATTCCAAATGAAGAAAAAGAGGCGCTGAAGATGGCATTTGCTGTCAAGGCAGGAAAGGGCTGGAAGAAGATAGCAGCGTTTCTAAATACAAGGAACCTTCATGAGCTGTTGGATAAGATAGGGTTTTAGCTAAAATCCCAAAAACTACCCTCTTTATAAACAATTTCCGAAACCTTTATATATCACTTATTCCAGAGTATACTTGCTTATAAATCAGAAGCGATGCTTTTGGTTAAAAAAAGGAGGTGTTCATAAAATGGACAAAAAGGTAGGAGAGTACGCCTTTATAGTTGGCGTAATTATTGCATTAGTGCTGGGCCTGTTAGGCGGTCTAGAAGCATTGCAACCTGCTGATCCATGGCTGGTCTCCATACTTGTGATATTGGGACTGGTAATCGGATTCTTGAATGTAACAGGAAAAGAGACAATGCAGTTCTTGACAGTTTCAGCTATATTGGCTATTGTACTGTATGTAGGAGGAGCAGCACCTGGGCTGAAGGACATACTATATGTCGGCAGTTATATCGAAAGTATAGTGAAATATATAATGGCGATAGTAGTGCCTGCAGTTGTTGTAGTTGCCCTTAAAGAGATCGTAGACATGGCCAAATCAAAGTAGATTTTTATTTTATTTTTTCTTTCTTTTTCTTTTTGGCAAAAAGCTTATAAATAAGGTTAGTTAAGAATAATGCATGTATGATGTCATAACAATCGGCTCTGCTGTTGTCGACACTTTTGTTGATACGGGAAACAGGCTTTTTCAAGATGTTCGCAGGGGATGCGTAACGGTTCCTTTTGGATCTAAAATTCTTATTGAAAATGTAAGGGTTGATACAGGCGGAGCAGGGACAAACACAGCAGCTGCATTTTCAAGATTAGGGTTTAAGGCTGCCTGCATAAGCAAGATGGGCTGCGGAATGAACTCCCGCAGGATAATGCATGCCCTGAAAAAAGAGGGTGTTGATACAAGCTTAATTGTTTGTTCTCCGAAAGGAAGGACAGGCTTTTCAATTATCCTTGATGCAAAGGGTCATGACAGGACTATTTTGGCATTTAAAGGGTCTAATGATGACCTGCATTATGATGAAATCAAGAAGTCAAAATTAAAAGCAAGGTGGTTTTATTTCGGGTCTATGCTTAATGGGTCATATAAAACAGTTGAAAAATTGTCTGGTTTTGCTGTAAGGAGCAATATAAAGATTGCATTTAACCCCAGCACTTATTTGGCTGAAAAAGGGGCTGTGCTTTTAGGAAAACTGCTCAAAAATATTGATGTGTTGATTCTAAATAAAGAAGAAGCAGGATATATTGCTGGAAAAAATCATGATATCGCTATTTTATTAAAAAAATTAAGAAAACTAGGGCCGAGAATTGCAGTCATAACAGATGGAAAAAAAGGAGCCCATTGCTATGATGGAACATATATTTATCATATTGCAGCGCATCATGTGAAGGTTGTTGAAGCGACAGGCGCAGGGGATGCTTTTGCCGCTTCTTTTATTGCTGGTTTGATGAAAGAAAAAGAGATTGAATTCTGCCTGCAGCTTGGGCTTGCAAATTCTGAATCTGTTATAACTAATCCTGGAGCCAAGAACAAGTTACTGCGTTGGAATGAAATTGTTGGAATGATAAACAGGAATCCGGGAAAAATAACGAAACAAAAGCTTTAAATAAAAACCATCTTCTGTATTTTATGGCTGAACAGGACTCAATGACCTATAAATGCCCTTCATGCGGCAATAATATCCGCGCTAATTTAAGCGATGGCATAACAGCTGTTTTCTGCCAGTACTGCAAGTGCAGAGTTGAGATTAAGTGAGATTTGATTTTTCTTAGGAATTATATCCGTGCTTTCCTTTTAATGGGACAAATGTGAAATAACCGAGCGATGCTGTTATTAATTTGCCGTTCTTTTTAATGCCTTTTACCATCTCCTGGCCGAGAACGCTTTCAACTGGAGCAACAATTATGCCGCCTTCTTTGAGCTGGTCAATTAATGGCTGCGGAATCTTCGGGCAGGCTGCAGTAACGATTATTCTGTCATAAGGAGCTTCTTTAGCATAGCCTTCGCTGCCGTCGCTATGCAGGATTTTTATATTATTTATTTTTAATTTTTTAATGTTGTTTTTTGAAAAATCAGCCAGCTCTTTTATTATCTCTGTTGTTATCACTTTGCCTTTTTCACCAGCTAGCTTTGACAATATTGCAGCCTGGTAGCCTGAGCCTGTTCCGATTTCAAGGATTTTTTGCCCTTCTTTGGCATCCAATGCATCGGTCATGATCATAACAGTTGTCGGCTGCGATATTGTCTGGCCTGCATGAATCGGCAGGGGATAGTCGCCATAAGCATCATGCTCATAGCCGCCAAGAATGAATTCCTCGCGCGGAACTGCTTTGAACGCTTCCAATACTTTTTCGTTTTTCACAATTTTTTCGTTTTTCCAGAATTTTATTAGCTGGTTTTTCATAGCATACGTTTAATTTATCCCGCCTCTATAATTTTATCATTAGTGTAGATTTCAACTGTTTTTTGTTCCTGTAGCTTTTTATCATTCGACCAAATAGGACACTTGAGTTTTAATGCAAGCGCAAAATAATGAACATCATCGACATCAGGAGATATTTTCTTGGCTTCTTCAGAATATTCTTTAAAATCGTTAAATAGAATTATTTTGATATTTGCCATTGTTATTATCTCGTTGAGAACTGATTTAATTTCATCACGAGATAATCCGCTTTTCTCTTCTACGTCCTTAATATGCTCATAAAATTCATTAAAAATATATTCAGGAATGTAAAACGAATGCCCGCTCAATAAAATAAAATGACGAACGTGGCTGTTTTTTATAAGCGCAGAGAACAAAATGTTCGCATCTATGACCAATTCCATTTAAATTCCTGCTAGAAATTTCTTTGAAACTGCTTTATTTATCTTTCTGCCAAGTTCAAGCGCATCCCTTTCTGTAAATTTGCTTTTGGCTAAAATAATATCCATTTTCTTCAGAATCACCAGCTTTTGGCGTATTGCCTGCCTAGCTATCTCTGACCAGTTCATTTCAGGATGCTGGTCCATTTCTGATTTCAATTCTTCCGGGACAGATAATGTTATGCTTACCATTTTTTCACCATTTGCATTATGTTTAATGTGTTTAATACGTTTATGTATATAAATGTTTCATTTTTCAAACTATTTATTTTCACTATTGAAAATAAAAACAAAAGATTTAAATAAAAAATAAATAAAAACTAAAAACATGCCACGAGGACGTCCGGTAAAAAGCGAAATAAGGCAGAATATTGTAGAAATTCTTTATTTTATTAAAGAGGGATATGGCTATGAGATTTACAATGCATATAGGGAGATATTCCCGAAGGTTACAATGAGGTCAATTTATTATCACCTTAAAAAAGGAATTCAGACAGGAGAGATACAGGTTGAGCAGGTTAAAACCGAAAAAGGGGAGTATTCGTGGGGAAGTGAAGCTGAGAAAGTGTATTATGGGCTTGGGAAAAAGGCAGCGCCGAAGATTGACAATAGGGTAAGGGAATTTTTAGAAAAGAAAAAGATGAAAAGAGTTTAGTAAACTGCATTCTTGGTTATCTTTTAGTTAATGGCGTATACCCCTCGTCGGTTAATATCTTTCTTGATTTTTCACCCAGATGCGCATATATCTCTAACATTTTTTTATATGTTTCTTCATATAGAGGGTCGTCTTTATCTACCGCCCTCTTTATACAATCTGTTGGAGTAAATTCCATCCTAGTTACAAAGAGGTTATCAATACTATTATCGGTTTTTCCGTTTTGGTCGGTTAATCCAACTAACCCGTCGTTGTTGAGGTCAAAAGCCTCGATTGTTTCTTTTTTTCCATCAAACCCTTCATGCTTGAATCTGTACATTACAAATGAACCAGCTCCTTCTTTGTTTTTGTATAGTACTAACGTAGATGTTGATAGTATATCCTTACCTTCTTCTGGAACTTCCATATATAAAACATTTTTTGAATATGTATTCAAGTCAATTCCTTCTTTCTCAAGCATTAGTGTAAAATCAGTTTTTTGCTTTTGTGATTGTTTTTG
>JACPBO010000013.1 GCA_016180285.1 Candidatus Woesearchaeota archaeon | reverse complement strand
CCAATCTAGATAGAGCATAAAAACTACTGCCAGAATTTACTTTATTTCTTTTTCTCTATAAATATTCAGTATCAATCTTGTCCTTGTAGACTCTACATCTGGCTCCTGCTGCAGTTTTTTGATAAAACTGTCCAGCTGCCTTTTTGTATGGAACCTTGCAAGGATTTCTACGTCATAATCGCCGGTTATATCCATTACCAGAAATACATTCGGGTCTGCAGCCAATTTCTTCACTATTTCATAAAATCTGCCTTTTTTGATCTTTAAAGCAATTAGAACTTCTATTGTGTAGCCCAGCTTTTCATAATCCACTATGATTGTCTTTTTCTTTATTATGCCTGTTCTTTTTAATCTTTTTATCCTGTTGTTCACTGTTCCAAGAGCTATGCCGCATCTTGAAGCGATGTCCCTGTTCGTAATGTCTGCGTCAAAAAGCAGAAGATTTACAATTTTTTTGTCAATTTCATCTGTTTCCTTGTTCATTTTCCATTATCGGATTGCTAGACTGAATGAACTAATATATAAATTTTTTTATTTTTTTGATATTTTGTTCAGAAAAACTATGAAAAATTATTTAAATTGGCAATAGTTATAGATGTACGAAATGGCGCAAACAGCAATTATTGAACCAGGATCAGGACTTTTAATGACAGTGGATTTTATTGTTAGAGATAGTTCTATGAATTCTTTGGCCGATGCAGCTCATGCAGCAGATAGTGGAGAACAACAAGAAATTCTTTCTGCAGCAGGGGTTAGAGAAGACCATTTTTATATTATGAGTGCGCTTAACTATATAAAAGAAGGGTGTGAAGAACAGCATAAATTAAGCCATATGCGTGATAAAATTTTCGATGAGGAAGCCAATAGATTTATAGAAGGCATTAATTATTAGAAAGGGCATATTTTTTGTCTTTCAAGTGACGTTTACTTAACAGCCTTCAGAATAGTTAATTTTTTATACTCTTTCTTTCATATTTTTTAATATGGCTAAAAAAGAGGCATATTGTTTTCGGATTTTATTATTTGTTTTGTTTTTCTTAGGCCTGTTGCTATCAATAAAAAATGCATCTGCACAGGAGAAAACAGTTTATGACGGCTGGCTTTACACAGGAAACAGCAGCAAAACTGCAGCAGGTGAAAGTTTTACGCTTTTTCTTGATGACAGCAGGACATTGGCATCTGTAAAATTCGAAGATGGCCGGATTTTCATAGTCAGGCAGATCCAGAGTGAAACAAAAGGCGGCATGACTGTAAGCTTCACAGGAACGCGTTTCGGCTATTATGACTCGCACAGGCCGAGCAGCTACGGAACTTATACAGAATATGACGAAGCGCATATTGTAATTTCTGTTGAAGTCGCAAATATTGATTTTAAATTAGGATTGAGCAAAAGTGAGATTGAGGTTGGCAGCACGTCCATTGTTAATGCAACATTCCTTAACAACGGAACAAGATCAGCAGAAAACATAGTTTACACTGCCTCTTTTCCTTCTTCAGTAAAAATAATGAACATCCAGGGCTGCGATTTTAAAGGGGATTATGTGGAATGGAAGGGAAGCCTGCTGAGCTATCAAAAAGCAGGCTGCTCTCTCGAGCTGCTGGCATTGCAGCCGGATACGATCTCTGCCATTGCTGTTCTGAATTATAGCGATGGAGTAAGCAATATCAGCATTCCCAAAACTGCCAGCTTAAGGGTAAAAGATTATTACCTTGAAATAAAAAACCAGCTGAATGGCTACAACAAGAGCATGGATGTCGGCGGCATAGTGAATCTAAGCATAAACTTGACAAATATTGACCCTGAGAGGGATATTGATGTTGATTTTTCATTAAGCATGCCGGGCGGGATTGAAATTTTAGAAAAATCCCCTCTTTTGTCCGGAAACAGCTGGAAGGGCATTTTGGCTGTCAACAGCGCTGCAAAGCAGTTTTACATCATATTCCGCGCAATAAAAAGCGGCGTGCAGGAAATAAAAGAAAAAGGCATTTTCAAGATCGGCTTTACGCAGACAATCAATGAAAAGGCAGTCCAGTTAAATGTCTCTTCAAGAAAGTTAAATGTGATATACCGGATAAAAAACCAGACTAATGAAACTTATGCTGAAGTCGGCCTTGTAAACAACGAGTCAAAGCTGTCATTTAAAAATGTAAATGCCTCTGTTATTTTCAGCAGCAACAGTTATAATTTCAGCATTGACATGATCGAGCCAGGATACTATTTCAGCATATTCAGGAAAAATTTCAGCCTTGAAGAGCTGAATATTTCAAATTTCATAAGTGTAAAGGCATATTATTCTGGATTCTATGGAGAGAGCCTTGTAATAAGCGAGACCAGAAACATAACAACGCCATTGGCTGCAAAGGCGGAAAATAAGACCATAATAATAAATGCAACGCTTATTAATCTGACAAATGCAACAAACACCAGCAGGAACATCAACTCAACAGCCAACATTTCAAACACAACATCCAATTCAAATAATTCATTAAACAAAACAAAAGCCCTGGCGCTTGGCGAATCACCCAAAGAGGGAGATTTTGTAAAAAAATTAATCGGCTGGTTCCTTGTATTTTTGTTACTGTTATTTTTTATTTTCCTGATAATGTCGTTTTTTAAAAGAAAAAATATAAATACTAAAGAGCCGTGATCAACGATATGACCAGGAAAGCTGTTTTTGCAGGGCAATTTTATGAAGCGAACAATTTTGCATTAGAAAGGCAGCTAAAGGACTGTTTTCTGTCAAAATTCGGTCCTGGAACGCTGCCAATAAGCAGGAGAAGCGGCTTTGTAAAAGCGATTATAGCTCCTCATGCGGGCTACACGTATTCCGGAGCCTGCGCTGCATGGGCTTACAAGGAGATCGGAGAGGCAGAAATTCCTGATCTTTACCTTCTGCTAGGCCCAAGCCATTCCGGATATGGTTCAGGCATTTCTCTTGAAAGCATAGAAACTCCTCTTGGCTTGGTAAGGATTGACCAGAATTTTGCCAAAAGCCTGCTCAATAAAAGCGATCTTGAAGTCAACGAAGCTGCGCATGAAAGCGAGCACTGCCTTGAAGTACAGCTTCCTTTTCTGCAGTTTGTCAACAAAAGATTCGAAGATAAGATCAAGATTCTTCCAATTGTCATAAGCCATGACATAGACCTTAAAAAACTGGCTCTGGACCTCAAAGAAACTATCATGGACTCAAATAAAAAGGTTGCATTGATAATTTCCTCTGATTTCACGCATTACGGCCCTGATTACGGCTTTGTTCCGTTCACAAAAGATGTTGCGGAAAGCCAGAAAAAGCTTGATCTTGGCGCCTTTGAATTCATTAAAACCCTTGACGCAAAAGGCTTTAGCAATTATGTGCAGACAACAGGAGCAACAATATGCGGCGCAATGCCAATTGCTGTTCTGCTTGGCTGCCTCAAGCAGGCAAAGCCAGAATTATTGAGATATTACACATCAGGCGATGTTGTCGGAGATTATAGGAATTCTGTCGGATATATGAGTGTATTGTTTAAGTGAGTTAAAACGCTGACTTGCAACGAACAACGATTAGTTACCATATAGTAGTCAGCAAATAGAAAGATTTATATAGTAGCACAAATGCATTAAACACAGAGCATTGGCTATTACGAGAAAGCACTTGATCATCGTCATGAACATTTCGCTTTTTCTGGTAAGTGCTGAATAAACATATAACATACATGAGGTAAAAAATGAATTTATTTGAAGATTTCGGGCTAAGCAGCCATCTGACTGCAACAATTAAAAAATTAGGATTTACTGAGCCAACTCAGATCCAGATACAGTCCATTCCCCATATTATGGCGGGAGAGGATGTAATAGGTGAATCAGCAACTGGTTCAGGAAAAACATTGGCTTTTGGCTGCGGCATTGCAGAGCATATAAGCCCTGAAGCAGGCTTGCAGGCATTGATACTCACGCCGACAAGAGAGCTTGCAGAGCAGGTAAAAGAGTCATTAAAGCGGATTTCATACCATAAAAAGCTGAATATCATCTCTGTTTATGGAGGGGTTTCTATCAGCCCGCAGATCAGCGAGCTGTCAAGGGCGAATGTAGTGGTTGCAACTCCTGGAAGGATCTTAGACCATCTTCAGAGGAGAACCATTAATCTGTCAAAGGTTAAATTATTGGTGCTGGATGAAGCAGACCGCATGTTTGACATGGGATTTATAGAGGATGTAGAGCAGATTATCAGGGCATGCCCGTCTAAAAGGCAGACTTTGTTTTTTTCCGCTACAATTTCAACGCGCGTAAAAGAATTAGCCAACAGGTACATGATAAATCCAGTGGATGTTTCAGCTGCCAATATGGTTGATCCAAGTAAGCTTAAGCAGGTTTATTATGATGTTCCAAGAAATATAAAGCTGTCATTGCTTGTGCACTTATTGAAGAATGAAGATTCAAAGCTGGTAATGGTTTTCTGCAATACAAGGAGAACAACTGATTTTGTTGTAAAAAACCTCAAGGCAAACAAGATTGATGCAATTGCGATCCATGGCGGCTTATCGCAGAACAACCGAACAAGAACTATCGGGCTGTTCAATGATGCCAGAGTCGGAGTATTGGTGTGCACTGATGTGGCTGCAAGAGGCCTGCATATCGACAATGTTTCCCACATCTATAACTATGACATCCCAAAAGACTCGAAAGACTATGTCCACAGAATAGGCAGGACCGCCAGGGCAGGAGAATCAGGAAAGGCCATCAATCTTTTGAGCGAGTATGACTATGATAACTTTTCCAGGGTTATGAACGATTACCACACATTCTCGATTGAGAAATTAGACAAGCCCTATCTGGAAAGAATAATTTCTATTCGGACAGAAAATTTCAGAAGGCCGCAAAGAAGAGATCAGAGGTCTTACGGGCGCAGAAGATAATGAAGGTTAATTTAAAAAGAAATTTATTATAAACCAAAAAGCTTAAATACTGCTCTGTTTTTTATCATAAATAATGGTTGAAAGGGAAGATCTTATCAAGAACTTCAAGGAGTGCATAGAAGGAGGTTTAAGCGAGGAATC
>JACPBO010000012.1 GCA_016180285.1 Candidatus Woesearchaeota archaeon | reverse complement strand
GTTTGAATATATAAATCTTTCTCAAAAAAACCTTTATTGCCACTCCAGAATAGAAATATTTATAATAAGCAATATGTTTGCTCTCCTCATGTGGCTTATCGACTTATTCAAACTATTAAGGCCTTTATCCAAAAAGGAAAAAGAGAAGGCAGAAGAGCTTGAAGAATTTCTTTATGCCAATGAAATCAGGAAACTGAAAAGGCTGGTTAAATTAAGGAAAGCAGCTTTTTCAAGCCTCACGCTGGGAGTTTCTGACTTAATATTAAAGCGCAGGCATTTTACAATACTGCAGGATTCCCAGGATGAATTTACCAAAGAAATAAATGAAAAGATAATCAGCCAGGTCAAAAAGAAGGCATTCAAGGAATTTTCAGAAAATGCGGCTGATGTGATGATTGAGATCATTGCCCCGCATATTGTAGGATTGCACAGAATAAAGGAGGCTGTTTCCCTGCAGCTGTTTGCTGATGAAAGAGTGCACATTCTTCTTTTAGGCGACCCAGCAACTGGCAAGACAGACATAATAAGAGCAGCTGCAGAGCTAAGCCCTGTTGCAAGCTTTGGATTGGGATCAGGCATTTCAGGAGCCGGGTTAGGGCTGATGTTCAAAGGCGATGAGCTTGTCATGGGATTGCTGCCGAAAGCCAATGGCGGCATCTGCTGCATAGATGAGCTTAATCTGATAAGAAAGGATGATCTTGGCTATCTTTACAATGCAATGGAAAAAGGATTCATAAGCTATGACAAAGCTGGCAAAAGCATGCAGCTGAATGCTGATGTGAAAGTCCTGGCAACTGCAAATCCGCTTAAAGATAGGTTTACAAGCACAGATATTGAGCTGTTAAGAAAGCAGATCCCTCTTGAGCCTGCGCTGCTGACAAGGTTTCATATTGTCTTTATCATCAGAAAGCCATCATTAAGGCGCTTCATGGATATTGCAAAAAAGATGGCGAGGCAAAAAACAAAGGAATTAAGCTCATCAGATATTTCTTTTATAAAGGAGTACATCAGCTACTGCAAAAAATTAGATGTTGAATTCCCCACAGATCTCCAGAAGAAGATTGTTGAATTTGCAGGCGACATGAAAGAAAGGGAAAGAAGCTTTGTAATGGATGTTTCGCCAAGGCTGATCGCCGGGCTGATGAGGCTTGCAAAGGCATCGGCAAGGATGCAGATGAGAAGGGCTGTCAATGAGGAAGATCTGGATAAAGTGAGGGATATTTTGATTGATAGTTTGAAAGTAAAATGAGTTACACTCACATCAGAATAAATAAAATAATTAAAACACAAGATTTTATAAACTAGAGATTCCTGCTTTATTATTAAGGACTTAAAACCGATAAACTTAATAATAAGTTACGATTAGGTTAAGAAAATGGTTGCTATAAACTCGCCTTTTAGATATCCTGGGGGAAAATTTTATGCAAGAAAGCTTATATTAGAACATGTACCTAAACATAAATGTTATGTTGAACCTATGTGTGGTGGGGCATCCATATTTTTTGCAAAAGAAAAAGTTGAAAAAAATATTTTAAATGATATAGACCCAGAATTAATAAATTGCCTGATCAATATCAGAGATTGTCCTGAAAAGATGGCCGAGTTTCTGAAAGGTATTCCTGCTTCTAAAGAAAAACATGCCTTTTTTAAAAATGAATTTAAACCAAAAAATAAACTAGAGAAAGCTGCTAGATGGTTTTATCTCAATAGAACATCATATTCAGGAATTATGAATATAAAAAATTGCTATTGGGGTTATGGTGATAAATTTAGTATGAGGCCCGAGAATTGGAGAAGTCATCTACTTAAAATATCTGATAAACTAAGAAATGTAGAGATATTAAACAAAGACTTTGAAGAAGTTATAAACAATGCATCTGATGGTGCATTTATTTTTTTAGACCCCCCATATTTCAATAGAGATCAAGATAAATTTTATGCTTTTTCTTTTAATAAAGGAGATCATCTTCGCTTAATGAACATATTAAAGAAAAATTCTAATAGATTGAAATTTTTATTAACTTACGACAATAATGGCGAAATAAAAGAACTTTATTCTTGGGCTAAAGCAATAATGGATAAAGAATGGAACTATATGATTTATAGAACTGATGACCAAAGCAAAAATGGAGATTCAAAATATAAAAAACATACTGGAAGAAGGTATAAAGGTAAAGAGATATTCATCATTAATTATAATAATTCTAAGCCAACACTAAATTCATTTTTCTAAAAATCGATTAAAGAAATCCCCTAAGTTTAAGTCAGAAAGGATTTTCCAAGAACCATTACCCTCAGCAACGTCTTTCAAATTAACTAGTGGATAGTTAGGTATAAAGCCGCAGTTGGTTGAAGTGCCATTATTTATACATTTACGTCTGGTACAGAGTATATTATTTGTTTTTGAAACTTTAATATCTTTTGAACGTGCTATTAACAAAAAGTTAAAGACTTTCTTTTTGAATTCATTTATACTTTTTACCCCCTTGAAATATTTAGGAAACAGTTTTGAGAGAATGTTTTTATCATCATCAGTACATTCAAAGACATATTTTTGGTTCTTTGTTGTCCAAAATGAATTACCCATACTTGCAATTACATAATCAAAATCATCTTCTCGGTAGTTATCTGCATGAAATAAAACCAGTTTTCTTTCTACCCCGTACTTTTTGGACATTCTTGTTGCTACCTCATTATCGCTTATTGTTCTACTTCGCATACATTTAACTTTAAATGTGAGGTTATCAATATCTCTATCAAAAGAATCCTTGCCTGCAAGTTTACATTCAATTCTAATCTGTTTATTATCTTTTTTTCTGATAACATATACGTCCACATCATGAACTTCAGATTGTGCATTAATATTTGGATTTGAAATAATCCATTTTTCAGAAGATAAATTCTCTTTTAGAAAATCAGAAACTGTAAATTCGAATCCTTTGCCTCTCAACATGGGAATTACTTTTAAGTCACTCATTATTTCTACAAGATGCGATAATGGTAAATCAAAGTATTCACAATATTTCTTCATTCCTTTGACAATTTTTAAGTCTTTCATGATTTTCCTAATCATTCTTGTTCTGTTCCAATATATTTAACAATTCTTTACCCATTTTATTAATCTCGTATAGCTTTCCGATTTTATCATTAGGGTTTTTACAGGAGATTAATCCTTGCTGATATAATTCAGAAATAGTTACTGAAGCTTGTGATATTGCAATCTGTGCATTATTTTTAATTTCTTTAATTGTAAGTGGCCTATTTGAATTTTGCAATAATGAAAGAATCTTCTTTCTCCTACCCCCTCTATTTAACCACGCAAATTTATTCCAGTCCATACTTAATAATAAATACAAGTTATATTTAAATCAAGTTAAGAAAAAGTTAAGAAAAATATGTTCTCTCAACAAATTTTACAGTTAAGTATCGGAGCTAGTGGGTTCTTGAATTGCATTTAACAAAAATTAATCGAAAAGTATATAAATTAAACAAATAAATTAAAATAAATCATAATAAAAAGCGGTGCTCAATGATCGGTGCAATAAAGCGGTTCATAAACAGGGTTCTTAATAGCTTGTTCAAGAAAAAGAAGCATGTAAAGCTGGGTCTTTATGGGCCTCCGAACAGCGGCAAGACAACTTTGGCAAACAAGATCTGCCAGGACTGGCTCGGAGAGGACATGGGGACTGTTTCTAACATTGCGCATGAAACAAGAGAGATACAGATAAAGGAGCAGATCAATATCAAGTCAAAAGGCAAGGAGTTAAGCTTCAATCTTGTTGACACGCCGGGAATTGCAACCAAAATAGACTATGAAGATTTCATGAAAGCAGGATTAAAGGAAACTGAGGCAAAGCAAAGGGCAAAAGAAGCCACAAAAGGCGTCATAGACTCAATAAAATGGCTCGATGAAATGGATATTGTGATTGTTGTTCTTGATTCAACAATAGACCCTTACAGCCAGGTTAATATAACAATAATTGGGAATTTGCAGGCAAGGGATATTCCTGTGCTGCTTGTCGCCAATAAGATTGACCTGAAGAAAGCGAATGTAAAGAAAATACAGGCGGCATTCCCGCAATACAGCATTGTGGGCATATCTGCAAAATATGGAAACAACTTAGATGAGTTTTATGAAGCATTGTTTAAAATAGCAGGATAAAAAAGAGGTTAAATGTTAACATTACAAATCGTGCCTTACGGCGAAATAGCGAGCTTAAGTTCACTGGGCAGAATCAGGAAGCTTTTGAATATTGCAAAAGAAAACAAGATTGTTCTGCTGCAGGGAAGATTAAAAAAGGAAGAGGAAGCTGAGCTTATCAAAGCCACAATGGAAGAGATAAACGCTGATTTCAAGGGAATAGAGCTTGCTGTCATTAACCCGGAAGAAAAGAAAGCTGCAATGTTTGATAAGGTTAAGGTTGGCCTGGCAAATGCGCTGCTAGGCGACAGGCAGGGCTTGACTGTCATAGGCCCTGCGAATATTGTAAAGGAAATCAAGAAAGATCCTGACAAGATACAGCTGTTCACACAGGATCTGAAGAAAAAGAAAAGATAAAGATGCCCCATCAATGCGTAAGATGCAACACATTCTATGAAGACGGCTCTGCTGAGATCCTGAAAGGCTGCAAATGCGGGGGAAGATTATTCTTTTATATCAAGAAAGAAAAGCTTGACGAAGTCAAAAAGCTGACAAGCAGCGTTCATTTATCCAAAGATGAGAAGATGCAGATTGAACGAGATGTTTTTGACCTTGTCGGAAGCGAAATTGACAAAGACCAGCCTGTTGTACTTGACCTTGAAAGCATAAGGATTGTAACGCCCGGAAAATACGAGCTGGATCTGGTGCATCTGTTCAAGGGCGAGCCTTTGATCTTCAAGCTTGAAGAAGGGAAGTATATGATTGATGTCATGGAAAGCTTTAAAAGACTAAGAAGCAGGATGGAAGGGAAGAAATAAAGTTTTAATTAGTATACTCGGTATACCCAGTATACCTTCATAAACTTCTTACTAAAGTCATGCAGCTATTTATCCGCAACAATCTCTATAACATCCCCTGGCTTGAGCCTGTGATCCTTGCCGACAGTCAGCTTTGTCTTTAC
The DNA here is from genome assembly GCA_016180285.1 of Candidatus Woesearchaeota archaeon. NCBI lineage: Archaea > Nanobdellati > Candidatus Woesearchaeota > Candidatus Woesearchaeota archaeon. The sequence goes on along the minus strand of JACPBO010000012.1, from coordinate 3,619 downwards.
GTCTATTGCGCGTATAAACTTGTTTCCGAAATCTGTATGGAGCCTGTAAGCGAAGTCAAGCGCCGTTGAATTTCCAGGAAGCAGGAAGCAATCCGGCATGATATTCCCTTTCTGGTCAGCCAGCTTATTAACCCCTCCGGGGAAGATCGGGATGTATTTCAGAACATCAAACACAGCCTTGTCTAAAACATCCTGCACTCCTGTTGAGCCATATTTATCAAGAACATTTGTTTTTATAAAATTCAATGCAGCTTTCTGCTTTTCAGACAGATTTGCGCTTTCTTTCATCCCGAATTTTTTTTCTCCCGGAATATAACTGATCAGGCCATGCTTTGCAGCTTCCCTCAATGCAAGCTCTGAGTCTGCGCTGCATCTTACAAGCATCCTATCGGGGAATTCCTGCTGCATTCTTCTAAAATTTTCATCTGCGCCGGGAATGTCTATTTTGTTGCAGGCAATTATCATGGGCTTGGTTTTTCTTCTGATTTCAGAAGCAATTCTCACCAAGTCTTCCTCGCCCCATTCCACCAGGCTCTTATCAGCCAATCCAAATCCGCCAATTATTTCCTTAACCAATTCTTCCTTTACATTCAGCCCTGAAAGATGGCTTGTTATTGCCTTGTTAAGCTCTCCATGAGTCTGCTGAGTTGTCCGCGCAAATTTATCCCATCCTTTTTTTATTAATCTTAAAATCCAGAAATCCAGCTCTTCTTCAAGGAATCTTATGTCTTTTGCAGGATCATATGACAAAGTCTCTATCGGCTCTCCTTTTTCGTTTGTTGTGCCGGCAATATCAACAACATGTATCAGGACATCCGCCTGCCTTAAATCATCAAGGAACTGGTTGCCCATGCCTTTGCCTTCATGCGCGCCAGGAACAAGCCCGGCAACATCAATCAGCTGCACAGGCACAAAGCGCTTATGCTCTATGCAGAATCCCTCTCTCGGGTTGCATTGCGTGTTAAAAAATTTGTCTGCGCAGTCTATTTTCACATAGCCGACTCCGCTGTTCGGCCTTATTGTTGCGAAAGGGTAATTTGCTATTTCAACCTCTGCCAAAGTAGCAGCCTTAAAAAAAGTGCTCTTTCCAACGTTGGCCTTTCCAACTACCCCAACTAACATGATGCATGTAAAAAAGCCAACATTTAATAACTTTTTCTTTTTTTATGCGTAAATGCTCAAAGCGGATTTGCATATTCATACGGATAAAGACCCTATAGACAGATGTTATATAAAATATTCTCCGAAAGAACTGATTGATTATGCTTCTGAACTCGGATTTGAGGTTTTGGCAATAACGCATCACAGGCAGCTATATTACAGCAAGGAAATTGCGGATTATGCCGCTAAGAAAGGGATTTTATTGGTGCCTGGCGCAGAGATTTTAATTGAAGGAAAAGAGGCTTTATTGTATAATTTTAAAGACAGTGAAATCAAGAAAATAAAAACTTTCAGCGATTTAAAAAAACTGAAAAGAAAAAACAATCTTGTTATTGCGCCGCATCCATTCCTGCCGCACCATCATTTTATCTCGCTCTTTTCAAAGCTTGTAAAAAACAGGGAATGCTTTGACGGAATTGAATTCTGCCATTTTTACACTAAATTTTTAAACTTTAATAAAAAAGCTGTAAAGCTTGCGCACAAGTTTAAGCTGCCTCTTGTTGGGAATTCTGATCTTCACAGGCTGTGGCAGATGAATTATACTTATTCTTTGATTGATTCAAAAAAAGATGTAAATTCTGTTATTGCAGCGATAAAAAAAGGGAAGATCATTGTCAAATCAAGGCCATTGCCTGTTCTTGTTTTTTTAAGGGTGATATGGTTTGTTATAAGGACGGCTTTCTAGTAGAATCAATATTGAGATCGTACTTTTCACAGAAATCCAGAACATCATTGTTTATTGGTGTTGCATTACTTTGCATAGGATTCTCAATATGAAGCCAAATAAGAGGTAAATGTTAAAAATAGTATTTTTAGCTGCCGCTGCCTATATGTTTGGCTGTTTCAATATTAGATTTTTTGGAATATATGGTGCTTTACAAGCTTTGCGATACTAGGCTCTCAACTGCTGATATTGATATCAGAAGTGATAATGGCTTTGAATTGGTGTGTTAAAAGCTTTCTAATGAAATAGAAAACTTCATAAATAAGCTTTCTATTATAAACATATGGACTTGAGCAGCATAATAAAAGAACAGAGGGAAGAGCTGGAAAAAAAGAAAAATTTTATACTGCAAACAAGGAATTAAAGCTGATTTTGGAGGATCTTATTAATTCTATACAGGCAAAAGCAAACATAAGCGCGGTTATCTTGTTTGGATCATATGCAAAAGGCGCAGCAGCAAAAAAGAGCGATATTGATGTGTTGGTTGTGGGCAAAGTAAAAACCGGGATTGATAAAATAGCAAAAGAAATATATGCGAAATACGGAAAGGAAATTAATATGGTGATGATGGCATCTAATGAATTTAAAAAACAAAGGGATAAAGCCATAATCAGAGAGATTGTAAATAATCATTATGTGCTGCATGGGGCAGAAAAATTTGTTAATTTGGCGTTCAAATGAAAGCAAAAGACACTATTGTGAAAGCATTGAAAAGGGCAAAGGAAGAAAGAGGGCTGAGAATTTCAAAGCCAAATGAGCACCTGAGCAGCGGGCATAGCAGCAAGGCAGGCCATAATCTGATTGTCATGACAGACTTAAATGAGCTTAAGCATGAAGATTGGGTTGTTATTTCTGCGTATTATGCAATGTACCATTCTCAAGTTAATACCGCTTGAGTAATAATATTTAAATACCAAAGAAAATAATAGTAAAATATGACATTTAAAATTAGAAAATCAAGAACAACTGATGCAGAAGATTTAGCTAGATTATATTTTCAATTCTGGGTACCTCATAAGAAAGTTGATCCATTATTGGAATTTGAAAAGAAGTTGACTTTAAAAAATCAAATAGAATTTGCTAAAAAAAATATAAGAAAAAGAAGCAATCATATTTTTGTTGCGGAGATGGATGGAAAAGTTATTGGTTTTATTGAATTTTTTATTAAAAAAAATGAAGATTGTTTCAAAATCAAAAAATATGGTTACCTAAATTCAGCTACGACACATAAAGATTATAGGGGAAAAGGAGTAGCAAAAGCATTGACTAATGTTGCATTGAAATTTTTTAAAGACAAAGGAATAAAATATGTAAGAACAAATGTTTATAATTCCAATGAAATTGCTATGAAAACATGGACTAAAATAGGTTTTGAACCTCAATCAACTTTTTTAATCAAAAGAATAAAATGATTACATTACCAAGAGATGATTTAAAAAAATAAGAAAATAGAAAATGCAAAGCGAACTGATAAAACAATTGATTGCAGTTATTGTTGTGATATTTGTACTTACATTTGGGTTTAAGGCAATCGCGATGGTGCAGGACAGGCTTTGCGATACTAGGCTCTCAACTGCTGATATTGATATCAAAAGCGGTGTAAGAACTTCCCAGTTTGGATCATTTGATAAAAAAGCGATTCCAATAGGCTGCATAGACAAAGCAATATTTGTTGATTTGGGCAGGGCAGATAAAAGCCTGCTTGACAGCTATCCTGCTGTGAAAAACAGCGTT